>NZ_JAQRFJ010000045.1:0-31789 GCF_028599065.1 Xenorhabdus sp. PR6a
TTGTCGAGGTAAAAATTTTGTCGATTTGTTGAATTTCTGTTTAATTTTCACACCATAATACATCTTAGATAATTAACAAAACGTTTATTGATATCTATATAATTTGACCGCAACCTCAAAAAAGTCAGAGAAGGTATTATTTAATGACACAACGCTATAATCCTGCTCGGCAAAATGTGGCATCCCTGTCATATAACCATAGAATTTTAAATAACATGGAGATACCCCATGAAACTATCGTTTAAAGCGTCAGTCTGTGCTTTGGCTGTTTCGCTGTCACTGGCACCGTTAATTGCCAACGCTTGGGAAAAAGATAAAACCTATGACATTACAATCTTGCATACTAACGATCATCACGGCCACTTCTGGCATAACGATCAGGGTGAATATGGTTTAGCCGCCCAAAAAACCGTCGTCGATGCCATTCGTCAGGAGGTGGCCAAGAAAGGAGGGAGCGTATTGTTGTTGTCGGGGGGTGACATTAACACCGGCGTACCGGAGTCCGATATGCAGGATGCGGAACCCGATTTTAAGGGGATGAACCTTGTAGGGTATGACGCAATGGCATTGGGGAACCATGAATTTGATAAGCCCTTAAATGTATTGCACCAGCAACAAAAATGGGCGAATTTCCCATTCCTATCGGCCAATATTTACCAAACCAGTACTGGCAAGCGTTTATTTAAGCCCTATGTCATTTTTGATGAACAAGGCGTGAAAATCGCCGTGCTTGGGCTGACAACGGATGATACTGCGAAAGTCGGGAATCCTGCGAATTTCCCGGATGTTGAATTTCGCCTTCCTGCCGAAGAAGCCAAAAAAGTGATTGAAGATCTGAAAAAGCATGAAAAGCCGGATGTGATTATCGCAGCAACGCATATGGGGCACTATGACGATGGTCACCACGGATCGAATGCGCCGGGAGATGTTGAAATGGCACGCAGTTTGCCTGCGGGTTATTTGAATATGATTGTCGGTGGTCACTCACAAGATCCGGTCTGTATGTCGGCGGAGAATAAAAACTATAAGCAAGTGGATTACGTTCCGGGAACACCTTGTTCTCCCGATCGCCAAAATGGGACATGGATTGTGCAAGCCCATGAATGGGGTAAATATGTCGGCCGTGCTGATTTTCAATTCCGTAATGGTGAATTCAAGCTGGTTCATTATCAATTGATCCCGATTAACCTAAAGAAAAAAGTAACAAAAGAAGATGGCAGCACGGCGCGTGTTTACTATACGCACGAAATTCAGCAAAACCCTGAAGTGCTAAAACTGCTGACACCTTATCAGGACAAGGGCAGTAAAATACTGAATGTGAAAGTCGGTTCGGTAGATAACAAATTAGAAGGTGATCGCAGCAAAGTCCGTTTCGTTCAAACGAATATGGCACATCTTGTATTGGCAGCCCAAATGGAACGGACAAATGCCGATTTTGCCGTGATGAGCGGTGGTGGAATTCGTGACTCAATTGAAGCCGGGGATATTACGTACAAAGATGTTCTGAAAGTCCATCCATTTGCCAACCAAGTGGTTTATGTGGACTTCAAAGGTAGCGAAGTTTTGTCATATTTGACGGCCGTTGCCAATATGGAACCGGATTCTGGCGCTTACGGGCAGTTTTATAATGTGAGTTTTGTGAAGGATGGCAAGAGTATCAGCGACGTAAAAATTGGTGGTAAGCCATTGGACCCAAATAAAACCTATCGTATGGCGACCTTAAACTTCAACGCAATTGGCGGAGATGGTTATCCACGAGTTGATAATTTGCCGGGTTACGTTGATACCGGGTTCGTTGATGCGGAAGTATTGAAAGGATATATTGAAAAACATTCTCCACTGAAAGCCGCTGATTATGATCCGAAAGGTGAAATTTCACATAAATAATAACGACAGATTAAATAGCGTTTCAAAATGATAGGAGTAAATCTTGTCCCGCGTGGCGCGCGGGACAAGATTGCAAGCTCTCACTATGATGAAAACCTATTTAATAGATTACGGTTAGTTATTTGCATAAAAAGACCTTCTGCAAAACAGAGGGTCTTTTGCTTACTAAAGGTAAGGAGTGATGTGTATAATCTAAATAGGATGGTTGAAACTGAATAATAATCTAATGATTAAATAACATAGTAATTAATGAAGGATTGTCTCCTTTTGTTGGTAATTTCTCAAGTCCATGTTTCATATATAATGCTACAAGCTGGGGGTGATTTTCACATTCTAATGCAATAACTCTTCCTCCAATAAATGTCTTTGAAATATTAATGATATTCTTTGCATAAAAGAAAATATCTTTAAATCTTACTGTGTTTTCACTTAATGAAAAGTTTTTAGCTATTTGGCCGATTAAGTAAACCTTTATAGTATTAGCATTTTTGCTGATACCATTAAATTTTTTTATTTTAGTTTTTGAAATTGTGAAATTATTTACTGATAACCCCTTAAAAGTTAATGAAAAATAAGCGAGAATTAAACCATTTTCATCAAGAATAAGATAAGTTCTGGTTACATCAGCTTGCTCAAATCTAATGGATTTAACATGTAGAAATGATTCTACATCGCGATTTATTGGACATGAGAAAGAAAGTAAATACTCTTTTGTTCGTTCATGACCAAAATCGGATAATATTTTCTTTAGCGTGAGAATTTTCGTCTTAATATCTCTATAGCCTCTTTCTGTTGTGCTTCAAAATCGATTTTTTCAAAGTTCTCCTTGGGCGGCCTTCTATTAGCCCTCCTAAGCATCTTAATGGCTTTGGGATCAGTGATAACAATTTGTCGGAAAAATGATGAGGTCGGCATGTTATTCCTCTTTTATTTAAATCAGTTAATTGAAATAGTAAAAAATATGTTTTCCAGATGAGAAAAGTATATCGACATTATTGTTTATCACAAAGCCCTGTTTTAAAGAAAACAGAGCCAGCTCGAAAAAAATCAGCGGGAATTGCAAGCGATTTTCAAATCTTAGCAATATCAGCAAACGAACCGTTAAGTAGTTGACATAAGTCTGTGGGGGATAATTCAATATCCAGTCCCCGTTTGCCGCCGGAAATGAAGAGAGTTGGTAACGTTTGCGCCTGACTATCAATCACGGTCGGCAGCCGTTTTTTCTGTCCGAGCGGGCTAATGCCCCCGACTAAATAACCCGTTACCTTTTGTGCCAGTTGGGGATCGGCCATATCGGCTTTTTTGGCTTTAAAAACCTTGGCGACTTTTTTCAAATCGAGTTGCCCGGCAACAGGGGTAACAGCGACAGCCAGGTTTTTAGGATCGCCATTTAATGCAACCAGCAGTGTCTTAAAAACTTGGTTAGCATCTAAACCAAGTTTTTTAACCACTTCATCACCAAAATTATGCTCATTAACATCATGATCATAAGGGTGTAGTTTAAAGTTAACTTTTTGTTTTTCCAACAAAACAATGGCGGGAGTCATATTTTTTCCTGTAACGATGAATATGTGATTATGCGTGTGGTTATGTGTATCGCTCTGCCAGCATCTGGCGCAAATTGTTTTCGCCGTGAAGATGTAAGGCACCTACAGCCACCAAATATTTTCCTGTCGGTAAGTGATGTAATTGCTCGCTCCACTGACGGTTGCGCTCTGTCATTAAGGTTTGATAAATCTCTTCGCAGAAGGTCATCGGCAGTACCTGATTTTGTTTCTCAGGTTGGTAATTCATCCACCAACTCATCATCGTTTGTAAAGCGCGGGCATTGGTATGCCAATGGGTGAGGGTATCTTCCAACAAAGCAAGCCCGCCATTTGGCAGGTTGATGAGAAGGTTAATTTGTGCGGCAGTGCCTTCCAGCTCAATGATGGGTTTATTGATGGCTTTTGCACTGTTGAGTAATTGGCAATCGATACCATATTGAGGATGTAATCCCAAATACTGGGCTTGGGCAGCCTGTAATATCAATGCCACTTGCCACGATGGCAATGGATCCAGCAGCGTGACGGGATGTTGAATTTCCCGGCAATAATGCTGTAAACAGTCAAAATGTTCGGGAGATAAACGGTGTGACAGCGCAATCTGTTCAGGCAGTGCGTCGTTGAAAGGGGGATAAGCCTGAGTGATATCGGCTTCGACAATAAGCGCATCCGCGTGTTCCAGTTGTTCCAGCAAGATTTCAGAAAGTGGGTACATATTTCTTGTACCCATATGAATACTGCCAATAATATGTAATGGTTTGTTTTTACTTAAATTGATGTCGAAAGCCGGATAGGGGTAATGCCGTTGGGAGTTGAGTCCCAATAGGTTACTGAAATATGACAGTAATTTTCCCATCTTGCCTGCTCCCATCGTTGGCATCTTGAAGTACGACGAGTATATAATTTTCCTGATGTGATGTCAGGGCTTAGGCTTGAAACGCAATAAACGATTGGCGTTACTGACGACCGTTATTGAAGACAATGCCATCGCGGCACCTGCAACCACCGGATTTAATAACGTCCCGGTGAAAGGGTATAAAATACCGGCTGCAATCGGGATGCCCAAGGTATTGTAGACAAATGCCCCCAATAAGTTTTGTTTCATATTGCGTAACGTGCCGCGCGATAATTCAACGGCATCAGCCACCCCGTGCAGGCTATGGCGCATCAGGGTCACGGTTGCGGTTTCTATGGCGATATCACTGCCACCGCCCATTGCAATACCCACATCCGCCTGTGCCAATGCCGGCGCATCATTAATGCCATCCCCCACCATCGCGACTTTCCTGCCTTCGGATTGCAGTGATTGAATGGCGGCGGCTTTGCCATCTGGTAAAACACCGGCAATAACGTGATCGATACCGGCTTCCTTGGCAATCGCGTTTGCGGTGGTGGGATTGTCTCCGGTCAACATCACCAAACGATAGCCTTGGCGATGTAAGCGTTGCAGCGCAGCCACGGTATCCTGGCGCAAAGGATCGCGGATGGAAAACAGGGCGGCGATTTTCCCGTTGGCTGACAGGATAACGGGAGTGATGCCTTTTTCTGCCTGTGCCGCAACCAATGGCTTTAATTCGGCGGTCTCAACTTGATGTTGCTCAAGTAATTTTTGATTACCCAATAACAGCGTGATATCGCCCATTTCGCCCTTAACCCCCAGACCCGCGAGGGTGCGGAAGGTGTGTATTTCAGGTAACTTTTGCCCTTTAACCTTCATCAGGATGGCTTTTGCCAGAGGGTGATTGGAGCCATTTTCCAAGGCGCCGGCCCATACCAATACTTGCTCTTCGGTGAAGCCATTAAAGGTGTGGATCTCGGTCACCTGCGGCATACCTTCCGTTAAAGTGCCGGTTTTATCGAAGACAATTGTATCCAGTTGACTGGCATGTTGCAGGGCATCAGCATCACGCACCAGAACACCCAATTCGGCGGCGCGCCCAACGCCTGAAATGATGGACATGGGGGTTGCCAGCCCAAGGGCACAAGGGCAGGCGATAATCAAGACGGTGGTCATGATAACCAGTGCATACATGATTTGCGGGGCGGGGCCGATAAAATACCAAATGGCACCCGCAATAAGGGCGATCGCAACGACAATCGGCACGAATATCGCGGAGATTTTGTCTGCCAGTTGGCCGATTTCCGGTTTACTGCTCTGTGCCTGACGCACTAATTTGATGATGCGTGCCAATGTCGTCTGGCTGCCGACCGCATCGGCTTTAAACAATACTGTGCCATCTTGCACCACCGTGCCGGCATGGACGGTAGCGCCGGTGGATTTCTGCTGAGGAATGGGTTCTCCGGTCAGCATGGCTTCATCCAGCCAAACGGTGCCCTGAATAATTTCACCATCAACCGGAACACGATCGCCGGTTGTCAGGCGCAATATCATATTGGGCATCACATCGGCCAGTGGCACAGTTTTTTCACCTTCAGGGGTAACCACCCGTGCGGTTGGCGGGGTTAAATCCAATAATCGCTCAAGCGCTTTGGAAGAGCGTTGACGGGCGCGTTGTTCCAACGCATGGCCGAGATTGACCAAACCAATGATCATCGCACTGGCTTCATAATAGAGGTGGCGGGCCTGGGGAGGAAAAACGTCTGGCCATATATTGACGCTGATTGAATAGAGCCACGCCACGCCCGTCCCCAGCGCGACGAGGGTATCCATGGTCGCACTGCCATTTTTTAGGCTTTGCCACGCATTGCGATAAAAATGCCCGCCGGCAAATACCATGACAACCAGTGTCATCAACCCAATCGTTAGCCAAATCGCATGGTTTGCCGGGGTGAGGATCATATTGTCGCCCAGCATACCCCACACCATCACCGGCACCCCGACTACTAAGGCAAGGGCGGATTGCCAGCGAAAGCGGCGCATATTCGCCTGTGCGACTTGTTGCTGGCGCTCACGGCGTTCGGTTTCATCCTGAATCACTTCCGCCCCATAACCCGCCTTGATTACGGCTTCCACCAAGGCGTTTGGTGAGGCATGACCGGTGACCAGGGCGCTTCTTTCGGCGAGATTGACTCTGGCATGTTCCACGCCATCAACGGATTGCAGTGCTTTTTGCACCTTGCTGACACAGCTTGCACAGCTCATGCCATCCAGCAAAAGCTGAATACTGTCACCAACAGGCGCGGTTTCTACCGGAGTTGAAGAGGTTGCCGCTGCCAAAGACTCCGGAGTCTGTGTTGTCAGCGGCTCAGTTTTTGGGAAATCGGCTTCCGTTGCTAATTCAGCGTGATATCCGGCTTGCTCGACGGCATCAATTAAAGCATCGTGATCTGCTTTACCATAGATTTTTGCTGTTTGGGTGTTCACTTCTGTCGCGATAACCCCTTCCACGGCCTCTAATGCTTTTTGGGTCTTATTTGCACATTTCATGCAATTTAAACCGGACAGCCGTAAAACAACATCAGGTTGAGTGGCAACGGTGGCGTGATAATCTTCGGCAACAATGGCGGCGATCAATTCATCCGATGAAACATGACTGATAACTTTGGCATAATTGAGATTCACTTCCGCCAGTTCAACGCCGGGTATTTTTTCCAGCGCTTTTTTGACCCGGCCGACACAATGCAGACACGTTAGGCCTTGAAGTGCAAGAATAGTGGTTGTGGACATAACACGATCTCCTGATACAGAGTGATATACTTCATTAAGGCTAAACCTTCCTGCAAGGGGAAGGTCAAGGGGAAATTATGAATATCAGCGAAATTGCCCGTAAGACGGGTTTAACCCGCAAAGCGATTCGGTTTTATGAAGAAAAACAACTTATTACTGTGCCGGAGCGGGGAGATAATGGCTATCGTTATTACCAGCAACAGCACGTTGATGAATTGATACTCTTGCGGCAGGCGAAAGAAGTCGGATTTACATTGGAGGAATGTCGTGAATTGCTGCGGCTATTTCGCAATCCCGGCCGTCACAGTGCCGATGTCAAAACCGCGACCCTGCAAAAAGTGGCGGAAATCGAAAAGACAATGGCGGAATTGCAAAAGATCAAGGCAAAATTACTGGCATTGGTGGCTGAATGTCCGGGAGATGATGGGGCGGATTGCCCCATCATTGAGCATTTATCGGGTTGCTGCAAGCATCATGGTTGATGGGGAACCGGTCTCACCTTCAACGTGATCCCGTCAACGGCAATCACCTCAACTTCGGTATTGGCTGGCAGTTCGCGGTCACAATGAACGCGCCAGCTCCCATCGGCCAGTTTGACTCGCCCAAAACCGTTTTCGGTATCCGTGGTTAAACGGGCATGCAATCCAATCAATTGGTGATTTTTCTGATTGAGCGTCTTATCACTTGCCTGACGGGGGCGATGGCGCAGCCAGCGACGCCAGGCAATCACAGAAAGCAAGGTCAGGACCGCAAACAGAACGCCTTGCAGTTCCCAGCCCATATGGGGGAAAACCCATGCGATCAGGGCAACCACGACGGCTGCGGTTCCTGTCCACAACAGATAGCCCCCCGTTCCCAGCAATTCCGCAATCAGCAGCAGGCCACCAAAACAGAGCCAGAACCAAGCTGGCTGCGCGGCGATCTGTTCAATCATGGTTAGTTATCCTGTTTGCTCTTCTTGCTCTCGCCAATGAGTTCAGCAATCCCCCCAATGGCACCCATTAAATTACTGGCTTCCAGTGGCATCATAATCACTTTGCTGTTATTTGAAGCACCAATATTGGTGAGGGCATCAGTATACTTCTGGGCAACGAAGTAGTTAATCGCCTGCATATCACCATCAGCAATCGCATCAGAAACCATTTTGGTGGCACGGGCTTCTGCTTCTGCGGCACGTTCACGGGCTTCCGCTTGCAGGAAGGCTGACTGCCGCTCACCTTCCGCTTTCAGGATTTGCGACTGTTTTTCCCCTTCGGCTTTCAGAATAGCGGCCTGACGGATACCTTCTGCCTCAAGGATATCTGCCCGTTTGGTACGCTCTGCTTTCATCTGCGCGTTCATCGCGGAGATCAACTCCTTGGGCGGGCGCACATCGCGGATCTCAATACGGGTAATCTTAACGCCCCACGGGTTAGTCGCCTCATCGACGATGGTCAGCAACCGGCTGTTGATGGAATCGCGCTGGGACAGCATTTCGTCCAGCTCCATTGAACCCAGTACTGTCCGGAAGTTGGTCATGGTCAGGTTGATAATCGACAGTTCCAGATTGCTGACTTCATAGGCTGCCCGCACGGGATCGACAACCTGAATAAAGCAGACGGCATCAATGGTGACATTGGCGTTATCGCGGGAAATGACTTCCTGCGACGGGATATCCAGAACCTGCTCCATCATATTGATTTTACGGCCAATTCGATCCACAAATGGCATGATGATATGCAGGCCCGGCGTTAATGTGCGGGTATAGCGGCCAAAGCGCTCAACCGTCCATTGATAGCCTTGTGGAACGGTTTTTACACAGGTAAAAACGATAGCAACAGCAATCACGATTAAAATCGGTACAGCACCAAAAGAGAGTAAATCCATAACAATTCCCTTACCCAGTTTTATGGAATAGATAAATTTCTTTACTTAATAGAGTAAAGAGTATACATGACGACGATATTGAGAGGCCAGCGCATCTCCAGTACCCAGTGCCGAAAGGATACCCATCATCGCCTTTTTCACCGCGCCATCAGCAGCAGAGAGATCCTGTTTCAGAAAGCTGAACAACAATTCCAGCGCTTCTTCATTGCGGCCAACTTCGTGTAATTTCGCTGCCAGTTGCACAGCCAGTTCTGCATTCTCCGGCTGAGTTGCCAACGCTTGTTGCAGTTGTCGGATCTCAGGTGAATCCGCCGCCTCTTGCTGGGACTGAATCTGTTCAAGTAACGCATGATAGCGCTCATCCTGTTCTTCCAATGGGATGGTCTCCACTGTTTTTTGCGCGTCTTCAAGGTGATTGAGTAAAAGGTTCACTTGGGCTAACAACAGGGTGATATCGGTGTCTTGCGGATTTTCCTGATGGAGTTCTTGCAGTAACCGCAAGGCTTCCTGATTTTTGCCGTCGGCGAGCAGTTCGTCAACGTGATCTAACGGTGATTTTTCCTCTTGGGGCAGCAGGGTGGAGAAAATTTTCCTGATGGCATCGTCGGTCTGGATGCCTTCAAAACCTTGTACCGGGCGGGCTTCTTTGACAAACAAGACGGTCGGCAAACTGCGCACACCAAATTGGGCGGCGATATGGAGAAGTTGGTCACAATTGACTTTAGCCAGAGTAAACTGCCCGGCATATTCATGGGCGATTTTATCCAGCGTCGTTTCTAACTCATGACAATGCAGGTCCTGTGGCGACCAAAAATAGAATACGACAAGCTGGGTGAGTGAGTGTTGTACAATTTGAGCAATATTCGATTCATCAATATTAACAATATAGGCCGTATCGTTGGTATTCACTGTTGGCTGCATGGGATTTCTCTCAGGGTCGTTGTAAGGTGAATGGTAAGGTAATTACATGGATAAATAAGACTTGTTGGTCCGTTTTTCAACGTCTATTCGCTTTGTCGGCAAACGATCCTATCAAGCCATCTCTCAGGAAGCAGACGGCGCATCACTTTGACGGCATGCGTTAATAATGTCACGGAATAACGTAATTTCGGCTTGGGACTTTCCAACGCATGAATCAGTTTAGAGACGACATCTTCAGGCATCAACGTGAAACGGCGTGCAAGACCTGGGTTCTCGACCGGGTGATCCTGCTGGGTTTGATTGACATTCTTGGTAAAACGAGTATGGATTGGCCCCGGTTCTATCAGGCTGACTTTGATGTCTGTTTTTGCCAATTCGCCCCGTAAGGCATCTGACCAGGCTTCAAGTGCATATTTACTGGCAGCATAGGCACCACGGCCCGGCGTTGAGATCAATCCCATCACCGAACTGGTCTGGACAATCCGCCCGGCACCATAAGCGCGTAGCGCCGGCAGGAGCAGGCACGTCAGTTGATGGGTGCCAAAGAAATTAGTGGAAAACTGTTTTTCCATCTGTTCACGGGAAATACTTTCCAGCGGGCCGTATAGCCCAAATCCGCCATTATTGAACAGCCCGAATAAACGGCCGTGGGTTAATTCAATCACTTTCCGGGCGGCGTGTTCGACGCTGGCTTTATCGTCTAGATCTAATTCAATCGGTTCGAATCCCAACTCACGCATATGTGCCAAATCAGCGGGCTTGCGGCAAGCGGCGAGTACGCGATATCCACGTTTCTGGAGGGTTTTGGCTGCGGCTAAACCGATCCCGCTGGAACATCCCGTAATAAGAATCGATTTTTGCATAACTTTATCTGTTCACCTGCATTGAATGGTGTTTCAAAATGATCGTGTTTCGAAATGATAGGGATAAACCTTGCCCCGCGCAACGCACGGGCAAAGTTGCAAACGCTCACTGATGAAAACCTGTTTAATTTATGGAAATAAATGATTTACTATTGAGAAATCCGGTTACTTAAGAAGCGTTGATATATACCGATAATGTGTTGGACATCCAATCAGCGATAAAGGGTTGTGCGGCTTGATTGGGGTGAAGGCCATCATCCTGCATCCATTCTGGCTTGCCAGCCACGTGCTCCATAAAAAATGGCAGCAGAGGAATGTGGTTACGTTCAGCCAGCGCCGGATAAATGTTGGCAAAGGATTCGGTATAGCGTTTGCCGTAATTAGGTGAAATTTGGATTTGCATTAATAACGGTTGGGCGCCGGCTTGCTTGATCAAACTAATGCCCTGTTGCAAATCTTGTTCTATGTTTTGAATGGGAAAACCACGCAGTCCATCATTCGCCCCAAGCTCTACCAGAACCCATTTTGGATTGTGCTGTTTTAATAATTCAGGCAAACGTTCAAGGCCCTGTGCTGCGGTATTGCCACTGATACTGCCGTTCACAAGCACGGTTTTTTTGCTGGATTGTTGCCACTGTTTTGCCATCAGCACAGGCCAGGATTGCTCAACCGGCAAACGGTATCCGGCACTGAGGCTGTCGCCCAATATCAGCAGCGTATCCGCCGTCGCTGCTCTGGCACTGCATAGCACCAATAATAAAAGGAAAAGTACATGGCTGTAGAAAGTATTCTTGAAGTTCATCATCTCACTAAACATGTTGGTCAAGGGGAACAGGTAATTAATATATTGCAAGGTATTGAGTTGGTTGTCGAGCCAGCCCAGACAATTGCATTAATTGGTGAATCAGGCTCCGGTAAATCAACGTTGCTGGGCATTATTGCCGGCTTAGATGATGGCAGCGAAGGGGAAGTTCACCTGTTGGGGCAGAATATCAGCCACATGAATGAAGAGCAGCGGGCGCAATTAAGGGCCGAAAATGTGGGTTTTGTTTTTCAGTCATTTATGCTGATCCCGACGTTGAATGCGCTGGAGAATGTCCAGCTTCCGGCACTATTGCGGGGTGAATCGGAAAACCAAAGCCGTGCACAAGCCATCGAGTTACTCGAACAGTTAGGATTGGGAAAACGCTTAAAACATATGCCAGCCCAGCTTTCGGGCGGAGAGCAGCAGCGGGTGGCTTTGGCTCGGGCATTCTGTACCCGTCCTAAAATCCTGTTTGCCGATGAACCCACCGGTAACCTTGATCGCCAAACGGGCGATCGCATCGCGGACTTGCTGTTTTCCCTTAATCAGGATTACGCCACCACGTTGATTCTGGTGACCCACGATAGCCAACTCGCGGCGCGTTGTCAGCGTCGTTTACGTCTGGTGGATGGAAAATTGCGGGAGGAAGCATGATCTGGCGCTGGTTTTGGCGTGAGTGGCGTACACCCTCTCTCCTGATCGTTTGGTTATCCCTGACATTAGCGGTGGCGTGTGTGCTGGCATTGGGGCGTATCAGTGATCGTATTGATCAAAGTGTGCATTATCAAAGCCGTGATTTTCTGGCGGGGGATCTGGTCCTAAGGGCTTCGTATCCCGTTGATGAAACTTGGTTGCAAAGGGCGCAAGAGCAGGGATTGGTACTGAGTCGCCAGATCGCATTTTCGACCATGACCTATGCGGGGGATATTCCGCAACTGGCTCAGGTCAAGGCCGCCGATGAACGTTATCCCCTGTACGGCGAACTGGAAACCCATCCACGCGGGTTAAAACCCGAAAAAGGTGCGGTGTTGGTGGCGCCGCGATTGCTGACCCTGTTGGGTGTTAAGGTTGGGGATAATATTGATGTGGGCGATACCACATTGAAGATCAGCGGGGAATTGCTGCAAGAGCCGGACAGTGGTTTCAGTCCCTTCCAGATTTCGCCCCGCATTTTAATCCATATTGCTGATGCGCAGGCAACTGGCGCGATCCAACCCGGCAGCCGCCTGACTTACCGTTATATGTTTGCGGGAGCGCCGCAAGCCATTCAATCATTCCAGCAATTTGTTGAACCGCAATTCAAGGCGGATCAACGCTGGCTGACCTTGAAACAAGACAATAGCGTGATGGCGCAATCCATTGAGCGTGCGCAGCAATTTTTACTGTTGTCCGCTTTATTGACATTACTGCTGGCTGTCGCCGCGATGGCCGTTTCTATGGCGCATTATTGCCGCAGCCGGCATAACCTGATCGCCATACTGAAAACACTGGGAGCCGGGCGATGGGCGTTGCGTCAATGGATTATCGGGCAATGGTTGGTCATCTTGCTTGCCGCCACCGCGGTAGGTTCCATCTTAGGTTTGGTTTTTGAATCGGCATTGATTCGAATTCTGGCCGGCATGTTGCCGAAGATGTTACCGGCTGCGGGAATGTGGCCGTGGGTATGGGCGATGGGTGCTCTGTTTGGCATTACCGTGTTAGTGGGAATTCGCCCTTATCGTCAACTGATGGCGACCCAGCCTTCACGGGTGTTGAGAAGTGATGTAACGGCATCCATCTGGCCATTGCGTTACTATTTGCCTGCGGTGGCATTAATCATCACGGGGGGATTGGTATTATTGGCCGGGACTCAGCCTTTATTATGGTCACTGTTGGCGGGTGTGCCGGTTGTCGCGCTGTTTTTAGCGCTATTGGGCTGGGGTGGATTATGGTTGCTGCGCCGTGTGACATTCCGTCAGTTAAGCCTGCGTTTGGCGGTCAATCGGTTACTGTGCCGGCCGTTTCAGACCATGACCCAACTGGCGGCATTTTCCCTGTCATTTATGTTGCTGGCTTTGCTGGTTATGGCAAGGGGGGATTTATTGAGTCGATGGCAGCAGCAATTACCGCCGGACAGCCCGAATTATTTCCTGATTAACATCACGCAACCGCAAATTGCCCAAGTGAGTGATTTATTGGCTCACTATCAGGTGCAACCGACCGATTTTTACCCGGTGGTACTGGCGCGTTTGACGGAAATAAATGGACAATCTGCGATTGCATGGGCGGATGAAAAACACCCGAACAGTACGACCGTGCGCCGTGAATTGAACTTAACCTGGAAAACCGAACTACCGCCTTTTAATACTCTGATTGCCGGAAGCTGGCCGCCAAAACCGAACGAAGTTTCCATGGAACAAAGCGTTGCTGAACGGTTGCAAATTCATTTAGGGGATAAACTGACCTTCACGGGAGATACCCGTACATTTCATGCCACGGTAAGCAGTATTCGTAAGGTCGATTGGGAAAGTATCAATCCGAACTTTATTTTTATTCTTTCCAAAGAGACATTGGAAAACCAGCCCAGAATGTGGTTGACCAGTTTTCACTACGAAGGGGATGGGCGGTTGCTCACCGAAATTAACCGTCATTTCCCGACCATCAGCATGCTGGATATCGGTTCGATCCTCAAACAAGCCCAAGGTATTTTGCAGCAGGTCAGCAAGGCATTGGAAATTATGGTTGTTTTGGTAATGATTTGTGGCGGATTACTGTTATTGGCACAAATTCAGGTTGGCATGAGCCAACGACAACTTGAATTGGTGGTATACCGCACATTAGGCGCGAGTAAAAAACTGTTGCGGCGCACCTTATGGAGTGAATTTGCCCTGTTGGGTTTTATGGCGGGTCTGGCAGCGGCATGGGGGGCAGAAATTGCCCTTTGGTTGTTACAGACGCAGGTCTTTGATTTCCCGTGGCAACCGCAATGGCCAATGTGGTTTGTGCTGCCTGTTCTCAGCAGCTTATTGCTTTCATTATGTGGTGGCTGGTTAGGGATCAGGTTATTGCGCGGGCAAGGGCAGTATCGGCGTTTGCCGGAGTAATTGCCCTGTTCTGATAAACCTCGTTTAGGATAACGAGGTTTATCAGCGATCGGGTTGGATAATATCAGGCAAATTCTTCTCTCAATTTAGGCAGGATCTGATCCCCAAAAACCGTTAACCCCTGTATATAATCGGGGAAAATCAACATCACACCATCCAATTCACAAGTCCGTATTAAATCAGCCAGTTGCTTATAGCAGGTTGCTGGCGTTCCGATGGCGGTATGGGTCATAAAGGCGTTTTGGGCACGTGCTACCATCGCATTGCTTTTGCCATCTGCATTTTTAGCATTCACATTAATGCCGAAGCTGCGCATCATATTTTTGACGGCCTCTACATCCAAACCTTGACGGTAGAACTGGGCAAGGGTTTCAGCATAAGCATCTGTTTCTGCGCAAATGACCGTGCACATGCAGAAAGTTTTGGTTGTTGTGTGGTACTCAGCGGCGAGACGTTTCGCGGTTAAACTGATATTGCGGGTTTCTGCCACATCCTTGCCGCCGATAAAACAAACATCAGCGTGACGTACACTGAAACGCAGGCCATGCTCGGATTGACCGGCACAAACGAGATAAGGACGCGGGAGGGAAAGAGGTTTAGGTTCAGAAACGCACTGTTTTAAATGAAAATAAGTCCCTTCATAATTGACCTGTTTTTCACACCAAAGCCGTTTGATCACCTGCGTCCACTCTTCCGTCATGGCATAGCGCTGATCATGATCCAAACTGCCATCCCATTCCCCCATTTGTTCAAACTCATCCCGGAATGAACCGGAAACAATATTCAGCCCCGCACGCCCCTGACTGATGTGATCCAGCGTGGCGATCATTTTGGCCGTCACCGCCGGATTATGCAGTCCGGCATGAACCGTGGCGATTAATTTTGCACGGTGGGTTACTTCAGCAATACCCGCCATCATGGTGACGGATTCGAGCGAGCACCCCCAATGATCTGTTTCACCGCCAAATCCGCGCCATTTCCCCATAGACATAATGAAATCAAGGTCAATTTGATCGGCCAAAATAGCAGCTTCACGGTTTTGTTTATAAGACGCATCTAGTAATGGTGTATTTTTGGAGATGATCCACCCACCTTTAGCGATGGGCAGAAATACACCGAATTCTTTCTTTGACATCACTATTTCCTTGTTTGTAGGTTGTTTCAGTTCATTTTCACCCTATTTACTCAGTTGGGTATTTTCAACCGCCTGTTTTCTCATTTTATGAGTCGGCGGTTTCATCATTAATGTTACAACAAGAACAAGTGATACAGGGACAGCAATAATCAGGAACGCAGCGGTGAAACTTCCTGAATAATCCTTGATGGCACCGGCAAAAAAAGGTGCCAGACAAGCCAGCGTGGATATCAGGTTCATGACTGAAAACAGTTCCAGATAAGGTTTGCGGCCAAAATAGTTAGCCAGCAAGACACTGGATGCGAGGAAGGTCATACCATATCCCATCCCAACACATACGGTAAACGCAATCAAGAACGGCCATGATGAGGCGCTACTCAGCGCAATCAAACCCACAATAATAATGGTCAGGCTGACAATCAGTAATTTTTTTGGATCGACCCATTCCCCCACTGCGCCACCGGCCAATCTGGACAACGCATTAATAAAAGCCATGCTACTCAATAACCCGGCGGCGATGGCTTCGCTGAAACCCTTTTCGATAATATGGGCAACCGCAAAACTATTGACCGTAATGCCGCACCATAAAAATGCGGTGTAAGTTGCGGCAATCACATAGAACTGCCATGTCCGTAGTGCTTGATGTGCGGTCCAGCGTTGCCTGGTGCGATAAATGCCGGGCGTATCCTGACGGTTATGTTCCTGATTGACGGACTTGGCGTGGGCGACTTCCCGTTTTCCCTCTTGCAGGATGATCATCGTCAGGATAACGAAAATGGAGAGAATAATGGCAGAAATCATCCAGTGCATTCGCCATGTGCCCCAAACACGACTTGCCAGAAAATAGATCCACGGGCCAATGACCCCCCCCAATCCGCCGATCGTAAAGTAGAAACCAAAAGCAAGGGATTGCTTCTCATATAGCCGTGAAATCACATAAGTGCCGGGTACTGTCGCCAGAAAAGTAAAACCGATCCCCATTAAGGCCGTACCAATAAAATAGGATGAAATCGCGTATGTGTGATAAAGATGGTAGAAACCCGCCAGAAAAATTAGCAGGCCGATAAATAGCGTGAAACGGACGCCAACTTTGCGAATAAACAGTGTTGGCAAAAAACTGGATAGCCCGCAGGTCAGGCCAAGCAGTGTGAACCCCAAACCCGCACTTGTCCAACTCCAACCTAGTTCATTAATCATACTGGGCAGAACAACCCCCAATGACGTAAAGGTTGTTGCTGTGGACAGAAAATAGATCATGCCTAAAAGTATCAGCAAAAACCACCGATAAGTACGCCCAAATTTGTCGTGTTGAGGGGACATTGTGACTCCATCAAGGATATAACCTGTTAAAAACAGCATTATTTTATGTGATTATGAGAAAAAGCTGTATCGAATAAACGGCCTATCGCTAAACGCCAAACATTTCCATCACTGGGGAGAGGGCAATCATGTATACAGATATCAACGGCATTAATGAAGAAAATAAGACCATTGCTTTACACCTGATCCCTGAGACGTTAAGAATGACGAATCTCAGCAAGATTAAAGTCGGTGATTTCCTCAATTATGAAATAGATCAGACGACAAGAACCCTTGTGGATACACTGTCCCGCACTCTATCAAGAATGCAATAATCTCTAACCGAATTGGAATAGGAAGTGGTCGTTATTTTTAATCGTTACCACTTCCTTGAGCGGGTTATCTAAGATAATTGTTCAGCTTAATTTATCTTGTGCCCATTTAAGGCTGCTTTGATATTCGGTTGGCAAGAGTGAGGCTAACGTTTGTAATGTCGTTTGCAGTGTCGCCTTATCTGCATGCGTCACATTTAAGTGACCGACCTTACGTACCGGTCGAACTTCTTTTTCATACCAGTGTAAACGAACCAGCGGCAGATTCAGCCATGCGGGATTTATTTCCGTGCCGATCAGGTTGATCATAACGGATGGCGCGAAGATTTCGGGTTGTGGCATAGGGAGATTCAAAATCGCCCGTAAATGCAGTTCGAACTGGCTGATAGAAGCGCCGTTTTGTGTCCAGTGACCGCTATTGTGAACCCGCGGAGCCAATTCATTGATCAACAAATCATCGCCAACAATAAAACACTCCATCGCCATCACACCCACATAGTTCAGATGGTTCATGATGGCGGACAGCATCTTCTCTGCTTTTTGTTGAAACTGCATATCGGCAGTCTCATCAGGCAAGGCAACACTGGTACGTAAGATACCGTCCTGATGCAAATTGTGAGTCAGCGTATAGAATACGGATTCCCCTTTGGCATTACGAGCCCCCACCAGCGAGACTTCCCCTGAAAACGCAATGCCCTGTTCGACAATACATTCACCATAACATCCACCATCATCCCCACCATAAATTTCAGGTGGAAGGGTGGTTTCATCACCCGGCCGGATACGCCATTGACCGCGCCCGTCATAGCCGCCTGTCCGGCGTTTAACAATGATAAAGTCGCCTAATTCGGCAAATAGCTGTGGCCATTGATCCGGCGTGGAAAGCCATCGCCACGGTGCGGTCGCCAATCCCAACGTATCCATAAGCTGCTTTTGCGGCAAGCGATCCGCCAGTTGCGGAAAAATATCGCGATTGATAAACGCCTTATGATGAGCCAGTTCGCGGGTTAATGCGGTTTCGGGCCAGCGCTCAATTTCAGCGGTGATAATGCTGCTCTGGTAAGGCACCGCTTCCGGCTCGGCATCCAATCCAACGGGATAAACCGCGATCCCCAATGGCTCGCCGGCTTGACGCAGCATTCTGCCCAACTGACCATTTCCCAATACACAAACGGGTTTCATGCCTCCTCCCGTGGATCTGGATTATCCAAAACCGCCTGTGTTTGTGCACTGCGCCAATCCGACAAACGTTGAAGCAGCGCATTGTCATGTAAAGCCAGCACTTGGGCTGCCAATAATGCGGCATTTGCTGCGCCTGCCTTGCCGATAGCCAGTGTGCCAACGGGGATGCCCGTTGGCATTTGGACGATGGAATACAGGCTGTCAACACCGCTAAGCGCGGCGCTTTGTACTGGAACCCCAAACACAGGCACCAAGGTTTTGGCTGCCAGCATCCCCGGTAAATGCGCCGCACCACCGGCACCCGCGATAATCACATCAAAACCGTTTTCCTTGGCTTGCTCGGCAAAACGAAACAGTTTATCGGGCGTTCGGTGTGCCGAAACAATTTCAACATGAAAAGGGATCGCAAGGGAGGTCAAAATATCGGCGGCATGTTGCAGGGTTGCCCAATCGCTTTTAGAACCCATGACAATAGCAATTTTGGCCTCTATTTCTGTTGGGGAAGTCATAAATCAGATGCTCCTGTATTGGGTATCTACCAGAACAAAGAGGAAATTTCAGACGGCGGATCATATCACGCTAATTGCACAAGGAAAACGTTTGCGTCATTTGATTTGTCGATTTTTCTAAAATAAATAAAGGCGTTTAGAAAGGGAAGGAGATCAATTCAATGGCTGTTTCTGTGACTTTAAACATCGAACCTTGCTCATGCCATGCCCCCAAAACACCGCGATGTACGGTTTTATCATCAAGTTGCATATCATGTATTGCCGGGCGGTGAGTGTGCCCGTGAATGATCCAATCTGCCTGATATCTTTTAAAATACGCGATAACAGCCGCTTGATTGACATCCATAATCGATTCGGATTTTTGACTGTTGGCGTATTGGCTGCCTGCCCGCATTTTGGCGGCAATTTTCAAACGGATAAACAGAGGGAGAAGCAGAAATAGCCGTTGTATCCACGGTGTATGGACGCGCTGACGATATTGCTGATAGCCGATATCATCGGTGCACAGCGTATCGCCATGCAGGATCAGAATACGTTTGCCATACAATTCCAGCACCTTTTCCTGTGGAAGCAGGATTAGGCCGCTCTCGCTGGCAAAACGGGAACCCAGCAAAAAATCACGATTGCCATGAATAAAATAACAGGCAATCCCTTTTTGTTTCAGTTCACTAAGGGCTTGGGCGATTTTGGTGTGCAATGGGTTGGGGTCATCATCACCAATCCAGTAATCAAAAAAATCACCGAGGATATAAAGACTCTCAGCGTGAATGGCATCCTCACGTAAAAAACGCAGAAAACCGGCAGTAATTGCCGGTTCTTGTTCACTGAGGTGTAAATCTGCAATAAACAGTGTACTCATGTTGCGATTAACTATTTCGATTAACTGCTAAAATGGTCTTTATTCGCTAACAGTGACACGTTCAATGATCACATCTTCATGTGGTACATCCTGGTGCATACCGCTGCGGCCAGTGGAAACACCTTTGATTTTATCAACCACGTCCATGCCTTCAACGACTTCGGCAAATACGCAATAACCCCATCCGTCCGGGCGCTCTGAACGGAAGTTCAGGAAATCGTTATCGACCACATTAATGAAGAATTGGGCAGTGGCAGAGTGCGGATCATTGGTACGTGCCATCGCGAGGGTGCCACGGCTGTTTTTCAGGCCATTGTTGGCTTCGTTTTTGATTGGGTCTTTCGTGATCTTCTGTTTCATGCCCGGTTCAAAGCCACCGCCTTGGATCATGAAGCCATTGATAACACGGTGAAAAATGGTGTTGTCATAAAAACCTTCCGAGCAATAACCCAAGAAGTTTTCAACCGTTACCGGCGCTTTATCAGCGAATGTCTTGATTACGATATCGCCAAAATTGGTGTGGAAAGTCACCATAATAAAAATCCCAATAATAGTTTTGAATGACCCTGTATTTAGGGGGTTCGGAACAACCGCTGTTATATCATATCTCAGGTTTTGAGTCAGTACTCTGGGCGGTATCAGGGCAGGGCGGTCAACGGCACTTGCAAAGCCGGGCATATCAAGGTGAAATACCGCATCTGGCTTCTATTTATATTGCTGATAAAAAGCCTATAATCAGCCAATTCACTTAATTATATTACACGTACATTAATTTTTACGGAAAACCCACTGATGCTAAAAATTTTCAACACTCTCAGCCGTCAAAAAGAAGAATTTAAGCCGATTCACGAAGGAAAAGTGGGCATGTACGTGTGTGGCATTACCATTTATGACTTGTGTCATATCGGTCATGGCAGAACATTTGTGGCATTTGACGCGATTGCGCGTTACCTGCGTTATTTGGGATACGATTTGACCTACGTCCGTAACGTGACTGACGTGGATGACAAAATTATCAAGCGCGCGATCGAAAATAATGAAAGTTGTGACGATTTGACCGCCCGCATGTTGGCGGAAATGCACAGCGACTTTGATGCCTTGAATATCCTGCGTCCAGATTTAGAGCCTCATGCAACACAACATATCCCAGAGATCATTGAGATCACAGAAGAACTGATTGAACGCGGGCACGCTTATGTTGCCACTAATGGCGATGTGATGTTCTCCATTGAGACTAATCCTGATTATGGCCTGCTTTCCCGCCAGGATTTGGAACAATTGCAGGCTGGCGCCCGTGTTGAAGTGGCCGATGTCAAACGTAACCCAATGGATTTTGTTTTATGGAAAATGTCCAAACCGGGTGAACCTAGCTGGGAATCTCCGTGGGGAGCAGGCCGTCCGGGTTGGCATATTGAATGTTCCGCCATGAACGGCAAGACGCTGGGTCACCACTTTGATATCCACGGTGGCGGTTCTGATTTGATGTTCCCGCATCATGAAAATGAGATTGCTCAATCAACCTGCGCGCATGACGGCCCTTACGTCAATTATTGGATGCACTCCGGCATGGTGATGGTGGATAAAGAGAAGATGTCCAAGTCATTGAACAACTTCTTCACCATCCGTGACGTGCTGGAATATTACGATGCTGAGACTGTGCGTTATTTCTTATTATCCGGCCACTATCGCAGCCAGTTGAATTACACAGAAGAGAACCTGAAACAGGCGCGGACATCCCTTGAGCGTCTGTATACTTCCCTGCGTGGAACGGATAAATCGGTGCAACCTGCGGGCGGAGAAGCATTCACCGCCCGTTTCGTTGCAGCCATGAATGATGATTTCAACACACCGGAAGCGTATTCAGTCTTGTTTGATATGGCGCGTGAGCTTAATCGCCTGAAAACAGAAGACATGGCTGCGGCTAACGGTCTGGCGGCCGAACTGCGTAACTTGGCGGGAATTCTCGGTCTGCTGGAACAAGATCCAGAACACTTTTTGCAAGGCGGGGCACAGGCGGCGGAAGACGATGTGGCTCAAATCGAAGCGCTGATTAAACAGCGTAACGATGCGCGTAAAAATAAAGAGTGGGCATTGGCTGATGCGGCACGTGACCAGTTGAATGAAATGGGCATTGAGTTGGAAGATGGCCCACAAGGTACAACATGGCGTCGTAAATAATCGCTTTTTGCTTTGCTGACGTTGTTATATCCAAAACCGCCCCTGAGATGGGCGGTTCAGTTTCTATCGCATTTACGCTTTCACCGATTTATTGATGAGTCTTTGTATGCTCAGGATAGAAAGCATTTCCAGCGTGATACGTAACTTTGCCAGAAACCGCGTCCCGTTTCATGGCAACAAAAGAAGAATGACTTAGAGGCTCAGGGACTTGATGTGTGCTATCACTGGAAGCAAGATTGAGAAGAGAAATTGTCACTCTGCGTTTAGAATGACTTAATTTATAAGGCAAACCTAACAACCTTCTTGCAGCTCTATTACTTAACATAATTAACTCCGTTTCAGTTGTACATAAGTTCCCCAGTATAGCAACTTATTAGAAAATCAAAACATGACGGACAGGATTGTTTCTCAATATATCGTCAATGTCACAGGTTCTGCGGATAAAACCGGATAAAGAGATCCCCAATTTGTTGATAAAAAATAATGAGTTTCTATTTGTAAAATAAAAAGACAGCACCATACATATATAAATACATAAGATGCTGTCTTTTCGAAAAGGATTAGTGGTTATGTTTACCCGCTAATTTATTCTTCAACGCGAACGGAATCACCATTAAACGTTACAACTTTACCGGCGATAATTTTGCAACGTTTACGGGTTTCGGGTTGATGATCAACCTGCACCAAACCTTCTGCAATCACCGTTTTCGCCGCTGCCCCACTTTCACACCATCCCTGAAACTTGAGCAAATCACACAATTCGACGTAAGGGTGGCCGTCTAAATAAAAAATTTCCATCAATAACCTTCAGTTGTATCTACATCATGATATTCCTCGCAGGCTTGCAAGGTATTTTGAATCAAAGTTGCAACGGTCATTGGGCCGACACCACCGGGCACCGGGGAGATCCAACTTGCGCGTTCAGACGCTTTATCGAAATCCACATCACCAATGACTTTGCCATTTTCCAGCCGGTTGATGCCGACATCAATCACGATTGCGCCAGGCTTAATCCACTCGCCAGGAATAAAATTCGGCTTACCGACAGCAACAACCAGTAAATCAGCCTGTTCCACATGCTGGCGTAAGTTTTTGGTAAAACGATGCGTGACCGTCGTTGTACAACCTGCCAACAGCAATTCAAGGCTCATCGGGCGGCCAACAATATTGGAGGCACCGATAATCACTGCATTCAGCCCATAGGTATTGATATTGCAGCGTTCAAGCAGGGTCACAATCCCACGGGGAGTACAAGGGCGCAATCTTGGGGCGCGTTGACACAGGCGGCCGATATTATAAGGGTGGAAGCCATCCACATCCTTATCGGGACGAATGCGTTCCAGTACTTTGACATTATCAATGCCGGCAGGTAAAGGGAGTTGAACTAAAATACCATCGATTTGCGCATCGGCGTTCAGGTCATCTATCAGAGAGAGTAACTCAGCTTCGCTGGTCGTATCAGGCAGGTCATAAGAGCGGGACATAAACCCGACGTCTTCACAAGCGCGGCGTTTGCTGGCGACATAAATTTGAGAAGCAGGGTTTTCTCCCACCAAAACAACTGCAAGACCTGGCGCTCGTTTTCCGGCGGCAACACGCTGCCTGACTTTTTCTGCAACTTCGCTTCTGATTGTCTGCGCAATCGTTTTCCCATCAATAATTTTTGCTGACATGTATTTAAGATTCCACTATCAAATATAGGAATGGGGGCTATTTTGTCAGAACATGAACCGCCTGTCAGTTTTATTGATAATCATAAAATGAGCATACGAGCGCAAAGGGCATTGACTCGCGCCATTATGCCCGTATAATCCGGTGCTACATCAACGCATTAATGATGTTTCTTATTTACACACCATAATGCGCCCTTAGCTCAGCTGGATAGAGCAACGGCCTTCTAAGCCGTAGGTCACAGGTTCGAATCCTGTAGGGCGTACCATTTAAAATCAATAAGTTACAGTGAAAAATGAAAAACCCGTCAAGGTAACGGGTCAAGTTATCGCTACTTCTTCTCTCTCACCCAAGCCTCATAGACCTCTTCAGGCCATCCTAGAAATGTTCCACCAGCAGTCTTATCTGGTTTAGGAAACTCATTTCTTTTTGCGTACATTCTCCAAAGGGTTGTTTTGCTTTTTCCTGTGAGTCGTTGCATCTCTTCACGCTTAATGTATCTTATCGCCATGGCTTGCCTCCCTCTCTGATAGCCATTTTTCAAAACTCCCTTGCTTGTGATCGGGCTATCGGCAGTACCAGCAGGGCGTATCTCTTGTTGTTTTGATTACTGATAGGCATTGCTCAGTGTTTTGTTTGTTCCCAATATAAAGATGTAAGATGATATTTTTTCTGGCTCCATTTGAGTCACTTTATTTGCAGTCTCCATATAACAGACTTCTTTCGTGTTCTCTACTTGTGCGTAATCATTCTGAATTTAGAGTGAAACATTCCCCAGTGCAGGCGCTGCCATTAAATTTTAATATTTATTGAAATTTATAGATTTTATTTATAGTCGTTTTATTGTGTGGCTATTTTTATAGCTGACAATGTTTTTTGTCTGCTTTAATCAGAGGAATCATATCAATTAAATGCATATATCGTCCTCTCCGCTTATAGAGCGCATAACCGTAATCGACAATCGGTTCTAAATTATAGCAAGGAACAGGTTCTGTATGTGTTTGGTTGACCAAATATGTAGTCAGTATATGATATTTAAATTCATTTTTATTTTTTCCACCCATGCTGTCATTCTGATTTTTGTATTTATTATATGAATTCAGGCACGAGTTTGTCCAAAAGGTAGTACATGTTGTTCCTGAATACAGGGTGTTTGCTTGCGCGATATTTGCAATAATACATTTAATGTTTATGGTATTTTTTTGTTTTGTAGCCGGTTTCTCGATGGTGTCAGAAATAAAGGTACTCATAAATCCTCTCTCATAATCTTTTAGTGATTATTCCTATCACTTTGACGCGGCTAGCATTATCACTTAAGTTCTCTCAGATCCATGCTTATAGTGATAAAAATCGGATTTATTTAATTATCTTATTGATATTAAATGATTTTAATTTGATAGTGTCTAAATTGTTTTTTGGCTTGATAATCACAATAATTTCAGTAACACCCAAGACACTGTATTAAAAAACAGTGTCTTGGCGTAAAGAGAAGAATGATTGGGAAATATTTCGTATGAAACTGGGAAGTTATGTAGCAAAGATTGGGGAAAAAATTATCGTCTTCGTTTCATGTCACGAAATAAATAGACAATAACACCGACGATTTCAATGTCAGGCGAGACGGTTATCAATGGGATGCGCGTATCGTCAACAGACAAAAAGCCGACAGAACCACCTTGTTTATAACGATAAACTGAATAATGATTTCCTATACGGGCATAAACTAAATCATCATTGGCCATTTCTTCATCTTTATCAACAACGATTAAAGTCCCTTCCGGCGCTTCAGCGCAACCTGTATTTTGGGTGATACGATAAGCTCGGCATGTATCAAAATGGGCTTGCAATTCAGAAAGAACAGGAACCATGAAGGATTCATGGGTTCCTTGTTCTCCTTCATAAATTTTTACAGGCACATAACGGTTGTCATGCCTGACAGCAAAATCCGCATTATCAGTTTGATATTTATTACCACTGCCATCACTGAGCCATTCCGGGCGTACGCCAAGCGCCTTGGCCAAATCAACGAGTTTACCTGTTTTGGCGGCTTTCCCGGAGAGTAATTTCCATATCATGGATTGAGCCATGCCGGCTTTTTCGGCAAGGGCGGATTGGGTAACCCCTTTATCTGCCATGGCTTCTTTTAATCTATCAGCAAGAGTCATAAGTGCCTCATGAGTGTTTACCTTCGTATTTACAGAGAGCAAATCAATTTATCTCTTCAGTTCAATCTCTGTACCGATGAGGAAACTATTTAAAAAGGATTATTGGCTCTAACTGTCTGTGAGTTATCCCCGCCCTTACGGGGAGCCAGTGAGCTTGGGTAAAGACACCAGCGAACCGTGATTGTTATTCCCACATTTACGTGAAATACAGGGTATATAGTCCAAGAACTCCGGTCTTGGAACATCTGCTTCTCATTCTATCTCTAAAGTGATACCTTTACAAACACACCAATAGTGATTTATTGTGATCTATGGTGATAGTGTTATTGCTGTAGTGTTGGAGAAGGCATTAATGAAAAACAGCGTGATAAAAAAAGTTATAACAATCGCAGGCAGCCAAACAAAGCTGGCTCAGGTTCTTGGGTGCAGACAATCTCTCATTAGCGCATGGTTATACGGAAAAAAACGGGTTTCGGTGTCGTTGGTAGCCGATATTGTGGTTTTTTCGAACGGGACAGTCCAGGCTCATGAACTGCGTCCTGATCTGCCTAAAGTTTTCCCGCCGCCTGAAGCCAAAGATCATGAATAAATTCCCGCCGGTGGTTGATGAGGCATGGCGTTTTGGATGAATCCGATATGAACATTGAACATGTGGATGTTGTTTAGCGTACTGTAACGGGGGAAAACAGCATGAGTATGAGTCTGATGGCGAAAGCAATGAGTATCAGGGTAGGAAATCCCCTGAGAAAACTGGTGCTTATCAAATTAGCGGATAATGCAAACGACAAAGGCGAGTGCTGGCCTTCATACCAGCATATTGCAGATCATTGCGAATGCAGTAAGAGTGCGGTGAGAAGTCACATTGACGCGTTGATTGAGATGGGGCTGCTTATCAAGGAAAACAGGCTGGGTAACCATAACGGTAAGGGGAATGCCTCGAATGTCTATTACCTGAATTTATCGGTTGCCCCTGTGCCACCAAAAAGCACACCCCCTGTGCCGCCAGAAAACAGACATATGCCACCTGTTGGCACCCCTGTGCCGTCAGGTGATATACCCCCTATGCCGCCAGCTGGCACCAGAACCAGTCACTCTTTTGAACCAGTCAAAGAACCTGTTATAGATGTCAGCGAGAAACCGCCACGAAAAACGGAAAACAAACACCCCTTGCCAGACAATTTTTTCCCAACAGCGCAGCATCAAGCGCTGGCCAATGCGCTGGGCGTGAACCTGCGGGAAGAATTTTTAAAATTTGCTGACCATCATGCCAGCAAAGGCACCCGGTTTGTGGATTGGGGGCGGGCATTGAACACTTGGTTGCGTAACGCCAAAACATATCAAAGGGAATCACAAAAAAATCAGAGTCCGGATCATTCCCCCATTCAGAAGTACGGGGACTATTACTACATTGAACGATGATTGAGATAACAAGGTTGACAATTTGCTCGGGATTCAGCAAGTTAAAGGGAATGGCACCATGACACCAAAAGAACTGTCGGAAAAACTCTGGGGCAGTGTAACGCGTGTAACAAAATACCTGCTTCCTAACGGGCGCAGGGAAGGGCATGAATGGGTAGTGGGATCGGTCAATGGCGAAGCGGGGAAAAGCCTTAAGATTAACCTGTCAGGCAAGAAAGTATGGTCCGACTTTGCCGAAGGAACCGGCGGTGATTTGCTGGATTTATGGGTGCGGGTGCGTGACTGTGGCCTGCATCAGGCCATGACGGAGGCAAAACAGTTTCTGGGGATTGCCGATGACGATCACCACTTCGCCGCTAAGCAGAAAAAAAACTTTGTCCGGCCAGATCGCAACATGTTAGCGAAACATATCTTCAAACCCAACTTGTGTTATGCCTATTTGGAAAGCCGGGGGATCACCCGCCAGACGGCGGAGGCTTTTGAGATCGGTGATGCCAGCGTCTGGTTTCATGCTGAAAACAGGGCATTGCCTGCCATTGCGTTTCCCTACAAACGGAACGGGGAGTTATTGCAAGTCAAGCGCATCAGTACTGAGCGTCCCAATGGCAAGAAAGTGATTATGGCTGAATCCCGGTGTGAACCCTGTCTGTTTGGCTGGCAGGCCATACCCAATCACGTCCGGCTGCTCATTTTGTGTGAAGGGGAGATCGACTGCATGAGTTATCACCAGTACGGGTTGCCTGCCCTGTCTGTGCCGTTCGGGGGCGGTAAGGGTGCCAAGCAGCAGTGGATTGAGTTTGAATACCACAACCTTGATCGCTTCGAGGAAATTTGGATCTCAATGGACAACGACGACGTGGGACGGGAAGCCGCAAAAGAGATTGCCAACCGATTGGGGGAGTATCGCTGCCGGTTAGTCAGGTTGCCGTACAAGGATATTAATGCGTGCTTACAGGCGGGTATGACACAGGATGACGTGGTCCGTTGCCTTGAAACTGCGGCCTTTTTTGACCCGGAAGAGTTGTGCAGTGCCAGAGAGTTTTATCAGGACACTATTGATGCTTTCTACGGTCAGGAACAATACCTGTTCAAAACACCGTGGGAAATGTTGAATCTTAATTTCAGTTTCCGCGAGTCAGAACTCACGGTGCTCAATGGCGTTAACGGGCATGGGAAAAGTGAGATTTTAGGGCATCTGCTGTGTGAAGCGATGGGGCAGGGAATACGGGCTTGTGTGGCCTCCTTCGAGCTGAAACCGGGGCAGTTGCTTAAGCGCCTGACCCAGCAAGCAACCTGTTCGGAAAGGCCGCCTGTGATAGAAATCGAATCGGCATTTCAATTTTACGATGACCGGCTGTGGGTATTTGGCCTAACGGGGACGGCAAAAGCCGCGAGGGTGATTGACATCTTTAACTATGCGCAGCGTCGTTACGGCATTCAGCTGTTTGTTATAGACAGCCTGATGAAATGCGGTATCGGGGAAGATGATTACAACGGACAGAAAGCCTTTGTGGATGCCTTGTGTGACTTCAAAAACCGCACCCGCAGCCATGTTATTTTGGTGACACACAGCCGGAAAGGTGACAGTGAAGAGAGACCGACCGGGAAGATGGATGTCAAAGGTACCGGGGCGATTACTGACCTGACCGACAACCTGATGATTATCTGGCGTAATAAAGCCCGTGAGCGTGTACTGCAAAAGCAGGAAACCGGGGCAATGTTAACGGATAAGGAACGGGAAAAACTGGCCGGCCCGGCCGCCATGATACTGATTGAGAAACAGCGAAACGGCAATGGTTGGGAGGGGGTATCGGGCTTTACCGGGACAAAAAATCCCATCAGTTTTTGCCCCAGGAACAGGCAGATCCTTATCACTATATTGCCAATATGCCGGCGTCTGAGTATGACGAGGTGTGGAAGGGGCAGAATGTCACAGAAAATTAATGTGGGTGAGAGAGTATATAAATGCGTGATATGCGAATGATCCTCAACCGATGGGGGGCATGGGTCTGTGAGGGCAAAAGCCCGGTGGAGTGGTCTTCCATTGCCGCCGGGTTTAAGGGGCTGCTACCCAATAACCGGAGAAAGCGTTCCCTGTGTTGTGATGATGACGGTATGGCGCTGGATGCCGCAGTGCTGCGGCTGAAACAACACGATCCTTATTTATTCCAACTCATTGTGCTGCACTATATTAAAGGGTTCGCATTGCGGTCAATGAGTGACCACTTAGGAATTTCCCATAACGAAGTGACCAAACGGGTACAGGTGGCGGAAGGATTTATCGAAGGCATTCTGGTGGCCTCCGGGGTGACGTTGGAAATGAATAAAGGCGTGCGAAAAGAAATGGTTAAAGCGGTTGCGTAATGACAAAAGTCAGTATATTGTGATAAACGTGATTGCAATGTCACCGAATAGACCGATTTATCAGGCCTCGCTAATGCGGGGTTTTTTTATGCCTGAAATAAACATAAGACTTGCTGTTGTTCCTGGTCAGAGTTACATGTGTGTTCACGCACAAAAATTCACCAGAGGTTTGAAATTATCATGCTAAAACATGAAGATATGACAACAACAGCTTCCTGCGTTTTAGAAACCCTTCCCCCGCATGATTGGGTCTCGGTTGCCGATGTTTCTACCCTGACGGGGCTACCTGAACCCCGTTGCCAATTACTGTTAACGCAATTTCGTCTGGCGGGTTTAATGGAGAGCCGGGACGATGACACGCTTTTCAAGCGTTGCCCTTAATAGGATGGTGTCTTAAACGGTGAAAGGTTGACGCTTTTCACCGTGGCTTTCCTGAGAGCCAGTCAGCGTCGATTTATGGAAAACTATTGTGAATTTAAACCGTATCACATTGATTAACGACGACTCGCTGAAATTTATCAAAACCCTGCCGGATAACTGCATCGACTTAATCGCCACTGACCCGCCGTACTTTCGCGTGAAAGACTGTAGCTGGGATAACCAGTGGGCAGATGTCACGGCATACCTTGCATGGCTGGATGAACTGCTTGCCGAGTTCTGGCGGGTACTGAAACCCAACGGCAGCCTGTATATGTTTTGTGGTTCGCGTCTGGCCTCTGATACCGAACTGCTGGTACGGGAACGGTTTAACGTGCTGAACCATATTATCTGGGCAAAACCGTCCGGCCCGTGGCGCAGGCAGAATAAAGAAAGCCTGCGCATGTATTTCCCGGCGACTGAACGTATTATTTTTGCCGAACATTACCAAGGCCCCTATCACCCGAAAGGCGATGGCTATTTCAAACAATGTCAGAAACTCAAACAGTCGGTATTTAAACCGCTGGTCGATTATTTTCGTGATGCCCGAAAAGCGTTAGGCATCACGGCAAAAGACATTCACGCCGTCACCGGGAAGCAAATGGCCAGTCACTGGTTCAGCGACAGCCAGTGGCAGTTACCCAATGAAACCGACTACCAAAAGTTACAGGTACTGTTTGACCGTATTGCTAATGAAAAGCGCCAGCGTGGTGAATTGAACACCCCTTATTCTGAACTGGTGGGATCTCATTTAACCCTGTCGCGCCAATATGACGAATTGCGGCAGGAATATGGTTTGATGCGCCGTTCGTTCTCAGTCACGGCAGCAGTGCCTTATACTGATGTTTGGCATTTTACGCCTGTTCAGTATTATCCGGGCAAGCACCCTTGCGAAAAGCCTGCTGATTTAATGGCACATATTATCCAGTCCAGCAGCCGGGAAGGGGATGTGGTAGCAGATTTCTTTATGGGTTCCGGTGCGACACTGAAAGCCGCGTTGAAACTCAATCGTCGTGTATTGGGGGTTGAGCTGGAAGAGGAACGTTTTCGTCAAACTGAACAAGAGATAAATAAGGTTATGTGTTCAAAATGATAAATTACGATTGATAAGAATAGTTGATTATATTTTAATGTTGTTCTCATTGAAATATAGGGAAGTAACTCGTGTACAGTGGTATTGTTGATCCGAAAATATTAAATATTTTTTTACGTTATATGATTAATGCAGCTCGCCATAAGAGACTAATCCCTTATTATGAATTACAGGGGATTTTTGGCCTTGATCGTGGAACTGTGGGAAAGTATGCAGGTTGTTTAGGGCATTTTTGCTATGATAATGGTTATCCGTTATTGAACTCCTTGATTGTCAATGCTGATAATCCAAAGCCATCCTATGGTTATGATGAATGGATGTTGGAAGCTGGGGTAGAGGTAAATTGGGAAGAAGAAATGTTCAAATGCTTCAAGGATTATCATGTTACTTCTACCAATGCTAAGCATTTCGAAAACCTTACAGGGATGACGAAAAAAGTAGCAGACTGGTTTGGTTAAGGGCTTGCTTCTACTTAATTGTAAGATAGAGCAATAACCCAATAATTTCTCAAAATAAATATGACAAGGCTGCTTAATGTGGCCTTTTTCACATTTGCCACCGTAATCACT
>NZ_JAQRFJ010000046.1:0-30897 GCF_028599065.1 Xenorhabdus sp. PR6a
AGACGAACTATCCTGCATCACGCGTTATTAACCACTCTTCTTGCCATCTCTCTCCGGTAAACGCCGATAACGGAGATGTCATCCCGCCTTCATATGGCCCAGGAGATTTATAAAGTGTCTCTTGTGGCTGGGTTAGCAATACATCTATTTATTGTTGATAAAGTGAGGGTTTATATGAGTACGAAATATTCTGCATTATTGACACATGCTGGTACAAAAAAACTAGGAAAAGCAGCCTTATCAGGCATCAAACTTGAAATTACCCATATGGCTGTTGGTGACTTAGTAAAGTGGAAACCTTGGCGAGTGATGCCAATGCGATAGCCGCCACAACACCTCAATTGGGTTGGGTTCCGAACTTCTATTATCAGGTTATAGGGTATTAAGGTTAGCGCTATTCCATTATTTCAAAATGGAATAGTCTCACTATAACCCCTTGTAAATCAGGTGATCGCCTCGGCGATCACCTTACTTTTTATTCAACAGATCTTCCAGTGCCTTAAGGTTTTCATTGCTGCTGTTATTTTCGAGCCAATCTTTGATAGATTTTTTGGCCTTCTGTTGTAATTCATCACGCAACATCGATTCCACATTCAGCGCATATTGCAGGTTATCCCAGTCACCATAAACCCGCAGTGGGATTTTTAATTGCGCCAAGCGCCGTACAAACTCGTTCTGCTTGCCCCATCCCTTGGTCAATTGCACCCATAATGCAACATCGGTGTCCTGTTTCAGTAAATTCGCTCTTCCCTGCCCTTTAATATTGAACATACTTGAAGCCGCTGTAAGTTCACTGATTCTAATCTCACCGCGATCCAAGTGTGCTTTCACTGACATATTCTTAGCTTCAGTGAAATCATCGGTATTCGTGGGTTGACTGACTTGATCTGTTGCCCGTGAAAAAGATTGTTGAATAAGCTGAGGAATGTTCAGCCCTTTCAGGCGGGCATTTTTTAGGTCGATAGTTAAATCACCTTGCCAATCATGAGAAATCGCGTATTCGTCGTAACCTTTCCCTGAAAGATCCCCGTCAACATTAAGTTGACCGCGGAATATCGCCGGCAATGCCAATGCCGTTAACAAAGGCTGGACTTCAATCTTCTGCAAGAGCGGCTTTGTGTGCAGTCTTGCAGGAACAACCGTAGCATCAATCGAAGTCGGCAGCGCAAAATGCCCACCAAACACGTTGCCACTTAATTGCGTAATTTCCGCCAGGCCACTGTTATTAACGGCTTTCAGGCCAAAATGATCAATATTCATGCCCTGATAAATGAATTTATCTGCTGTGAATGAGACATCAGCATCAAATCCTTGCAAAAAGGTAAGATCATAGTCGGATAAGGCGGAAACCGACGTCGCAATCACCGGTTTTAATGAATTATTTTCAACCCGATAATCGTGCTTTGCCTGTGGGGTATTTTTCGCTAAGGCATCCCAGCCCAATAAGTTATCCAGATTAAACGTTGACGAACTCAGGTTGATGGCGTACTGCGGTTTATCTTTCAAGCTGGCAGTAATATCTCCCTTAAGCGCACTCTCATTATTCATTGTCAATGTCATTTTTTGCAGCGAAATTGATTCAGGTGAAGCCTGATATCTCACAATGGCACTTCCCTCTCCTTGGATACCCGTAGACGGCAATCCAATTCCCTGTAATTGGTACTTAAAGGAACTAATGTCAGCCGATAGCCGCTGCGGATAATCAGAAATATCCACCGACGAATTCAGTTCAAATGACAGCTCTTGCTGGTTTTTATTGATCTTACTACGCAGGTTAAGGTCAACGTGATCCTGATCACTTTTTTCCAATAACAAATTGATATCACGGACATTTAACTGGGAATTTTCGTTGATTTGCCAGATCAGCAAGCTATCCACTACCTTGATTCTGGCAATATCCAGTTTCCAGGCCCGACTTCCCGTGACGATGGGATAATGCACATCGCTTTCCGGTGCAATCGGCGCCTCTGGCTGCTTTTGTGGTTGGCTATCTGGAGTGAACCGCAAGACCGCCCCTTTCAGCATCACCTCTTTCACAGCGAGTTGGTGAGACAGCAGTGGCAGCAACTCCACATCCAGACGCATATTTTCTGCCACCACCGCCGGCGCTTTGGCATTCTCAGCGGTTAAAGCGATCTCCCCGGTCAGAATGCTCAACTTTGGCCAAATATGCCAGCGTAAGTCATCCCGAAACACGAGCTGGTAACCACTCTTCTTTTGTACTTGTTTGACGATATAGCCACGAAAATCATTTGGATTCACCAGCATAACCAATGCAGTCAAGCCAGTCACAGTGACTACTAACAAAATAATGAGTGTCGTCAACAATCTTTTCATGACTTCCCCAGTCTCATGTTTACAAGAAGACCATTCTTTCACCAGAAAGCGTTACCAGAAAAGATTACTCCTCACTGATTCGGCTACCCACAGCTCCCTGCTGATTTTTATATTTAGCATCCTGACGTCGGTTATAAGGCCGTTCAGCCGAGCCTGAAAGTGGTTCGAAGCTCAATGCCCCTATGACCATACCGGGACGTAAAGCTAAAGGCAGTTTGCCTGAGTTGTAGAACTCCAGAACAATTTGCCCCTGCCAACCCGGATCAATACGGTGCGCAGTCACATGAACCATCAAGCCAAGGCGCGCCAGCGATGAACGCCCATCTAACCACCCGACTAAATTATCAGGCAGTGTGACAGATTCCAACGTCACTGCCAAAGCCAATTCACCGGGATGGAGGAAAAAGGCTTCTCCATCCGGCAACGTAATTTCATCGCTCATGACACGGTCCAGTGCCGCATTGACTTCTGCCTTAGGGCCACTCAAATCAATATAAGCGGCAGTATGACCACGAAAAATACGAAACTGATTCCCAAGGCACACATCAGCCGTTGCCCCATTAATGCGTTCAACAGGCGGACGAGGGGTAATTACCAGCTTACCTTCATCCAGCCATTTAATAATGTCACGGTCACAGAGTCGCATTATTTCCTCTCAAATACGATGATACTGATGAATGTCTGAACAACAGATTATTCGCAAAATTGGCCAATCTTGGCTTTTAAGATATCAATAGCCACACGGTTTTTCCCACCACGAGGAACAATAATATCGGCATATTGTTTCGATGGCTCGATAAATTGCAGGAACATCGGGCGCACGGTTTTTTTGTATTGCTCCATAACGGAATCCAGTGAACGCCCGCGTTCATTGACATCACGCTTAATACGGCGCATCAAACAAATATCCAGAGGAGTATCGACAAAAATGGAGAAATCCAGCTCTTGGCGTAAACGTTTATCCGTTAATAGTAGAATACCTTCGAGGATAATGACTCTTTTCGGTTCAAAATGAATGGATTCGGGCTTGCGGGTGTGTTCAACGTAGTCATATTGCGGCAATTCAATGGATTTTCCGGCCTTCAATGCCTGAAGATGCTCGAACAATAAATTGTGATCCATTGAATTTGGGTGATCGTAATTAACTTTATAACGCTCTTCTATCGGGGTATGGGTTTGGTCTTTATAATAGCAATCTTCTGGAATAACGCCGATATTGTGGTCACCAACCTGAGCCCGTAATTCTTTATAAAGTGTGCTGGCAATAAGGCTTTTGCCTGAGGCGGAGGCACCTGAAATACCTACGATTGTACACTTATGTGCTTCATCAGCCATACTAAAAATAACCTGGTCAAAAAAGAAAAATAAAGTGGGAATAGGGTGTTTACTGACTCGATGTCGCTAACACCGTGTTTGGCGGATTATAGGGAGTTAATGACTTCTATTCCAGAGTAAACAAGATAAGTCTCGTTTTTTTCGATACGCTTCGCATAAAAATTCCGCAATTCTAGGCATCTGACAGAAAATATTCTACAAATAGAATCCGATACCTTTCGTTGACTGTTACAACCAAGGAAAAATAAAACACCAGAGGAGCAATGAATTAAATTAAATAATATTTAATCCATTGCCAGAAAACGCCGCTCTATCAAAAAGCATTAAACTAAAACGGCGTTTGTCGTAGGTGAGTTGCCCAGTTTCTCAAATTAAATGACGGCTTAAGTCAAACTGAGCGGAAGGAAATTTCAGTTGGGATTTTTTCGCCCTGCCAATACATCTTCGCCGAAATATTGGCCGCAATTTCACGATAAATATCCGCAAATTCGCTGTCAGGCTGGCAGCTCACGGTGGGTTCACCACGATCAAGATCTTCACGCAGTGAGATATGCAGCGGGATCTGCCCCAGTAATTGACAATGATATTTTTCTGCCAGTTTTTCTGCCCCCCCCGTACCAAAAATCGGCTCATGATGGCCGCAGTTGCTGCAAATATGGCTGCTCATGTTCTCAATAATGCCCAACACCGGCACATTGACCTTCTGGAACATAACAATGCCTTTCATCGCATCAATCAAGGCAATGTCCTGTGGTGTTGTGATAACCAATGCCCCGGTCACCGGAATATTCTGGGACAGCGTTAACTGAATATCCCCGGTCCCCGGCGGCATATCAATCACCAAGTAATCCAAATCCGGCCACAGCGTATCTTGCAGCATCTGCATCAAGGCCTTGCTGGCCATCGGGCCACGCCATACCATCGCGTTATCATCAGTAACAAGGTAGCCGATGGAATTGGTTGCCATGCCGTGTACCATAATGGGTGCCATATGCTGCCCATCAGGGGACGTCGGGCGCTCTTTGGCTGTACCCAGCATATTGGGGATGGATGGGCCATAGATATCTGCATCCAAAATCCCCACTTTGGCGCCTTCCAGCGCCAACGCCAGCGCCAGATTCACCGCGGTACTGGATTTTCCTACACCGCCTTTGCCTGAACTGACTGCCACAATATTGCGCACGCCATTGACGCCCGGCAAGTTATTGGCACGGCGCAATGTGCTGATATCGTGGGTTAATCGCCATTCTACCGATTTTGCGCCCGTCGCGGATTGCAACGGTTGAGTGAGGGCTTTCTTCAATACTTCGAAAGCGCGTTTCCAGACAAACGGCATGATTAATTCAATATGCAGTATCCCATCCAGCATGGTGCATTGGTGCAGTGCTTTCAGCGCAATTAAATCTTGCTCTAATGTTGGATGTTTGAATGTTGCCAATATCTTAGCAACCTGTTCTTTCAGCAGGTCAGGATGGGTCTGCTCGGGGGATTGTGAGTTCATCCCGGCTCCTTTTGTTTTATCTTCTTCAACCTAAAACTGTCCCGCCATCATAACAGAAGCAACGGCTTCGGATAAGGAACAAGTAAAAGTGGTGAAGATTTCGCGTTACCCTAGCGACAACGCGCCTTATCAGGTAACATCAAAAACCCTTTTCATTTTACGGAAGTCAGATCCTAACTATGTCTCACGTCGCGAATAAATTACTGGTGACCTGTGCGTTACCTTATGCTAACGGTCCAATTCATCTCGGTCATATTCTGGAACACATTCAGGCTGATATTTGGGTTCGTTATCATCGAATGCGCGGCAAAGAGGTTCACTTTGTCTGTGCCGATGATGCCCACGGTACACCCATTATGCTGAAAGCCCAACAGATTGGGATTTCGCCAGAAGAGATGATTGCCAAGGTGAACCTAGAGCATCAGCAGGATTTTGCTGGTTTTGCCATTAGCTATGATAATTATCACTCTACGCATAGCGAAGAAAACAGAGCCCTTGCCTCTAAAATTTATCTGGAACTGAAAAAGAACGGTTACATTAAAAACCGGACGATTTCCCAATTGTATGATCCCGAGAAAGGCATGTTCCTGCCAGACCGTTTCGTTAAAGGTGCCTGCCCGAAATGTAAGGCGGAAGATCAATATGGCGATAACTGTGAAGTCTGCGGAACTACTTATTCCCCAACGGAATTGATCAACCCGCGTTCCGTTGTCTCCGGCGCCACGCCAGAAATGCGTGATACCGAGCATTTCTTTTTCGATCTGCCGGCGTTCAGCGAGATGCTGCAAAAATGGACGCGCTCCGGCACCTTGCAAGAACAAGTGGCCAATAAAATGCAAGAGTGGTTCGAAGCCGGGCTGCAACAATGGGATATTACCCGTGATTCACCTTATTTTGGCTTTGAGATCCCCGATCAGCCGGGTAAATTTTTCTATGTCTGGCTGGATGCCCCAATTGGCTATATGGGCTCGTTCCAAAATCTGTGTGATAAACGCGGTGACCTGAATTTCGATGAGTTCTGGGCGAAAGATTCGAAAGCCGATCTCTACCATTTCATCGGCAAAGATATCGTTTATTTCCACAGCCTGTTCTGGCCGGCCATGTTGGAAGGCTGTGACTACCGTAAACCCACTAACCTGTTTGTCCACGGCTATATCACGGTTAACGGCACCAAGATGTCCAAGTCCCGTGGCACCTTCATCAAAGCGGAGACTTACCTGAAACACTTTGATGCAGACTGCCTGCGCTATTACTATGCGGCGAAACTCTCTTCCCGCATTGATGATATCGATCTCAATCTGGAAGATTTTGTCCAGCGTGTGAATAGCGATGTCGTTAACAAAGTGGTCAACCTGGCTTCGCGCAATGCCGGCTTTATCAATAAACGTTTTGGCGGCAAACTGGCCGACCAACTGGCTGATCCTGCGCTGTATCAGAAATTTGTCGATGCGGCACAGGTGATTGCGGAAGATTTTACTAACCGTGAATTCGGCAAGGCCATCCGTGAAATTATGGCTCTGGCCGATCTTGCCAACCGCTATGTTGATGAGCAAGCCCCGTGGGTTGTGGCGAAACAAGAGGGTCGTGACGCGGATCTGCAAGCGATCTGCTCAATGGGCATTAATCTGTTCCGTGTGCTGATGACGTACCTGAAACCGGTTCTGCCGGGCTTGACCACTCGTGCAGAAGCCTTCCTGAATACTGAACTGACTTGGGATGGCATCCAGCAACCCCTGCTGAATCATGACGTTTCACCCTTCAAGGCACTGTTCAATCGTATCGAAATGGCGAAAGTGGAAGCGATGATTGCGGATTCAAAAGAGAGCATCGAACCACAGAAAACCGTGACAGGTCCATTGGCAGATGATCCGATTCAGGACACCATCACCTTTGATGATTTTGCTAAGGTTGACCTGCGGATTGCCCTGATCAAACAGGCTGATTTTGTCGAAGGTTCAGATAAGTTATTGAAACTAACCCTTGATCTCGGTGGTGAAACTCGCCAAGTCTTCTCTGGTATTCGTGCCGCTTATCCTGATCCCAAGGCGCTGGAAAATCGTCTGACCGTGATGGTTGCCAACCTTGCTCCACGCAAGATGCGCTTCGGTATTTCAGAAGGGATGGTGATGGCGGCAGGTCCCGGTGGAAAAGAGATTTTCCTGTTAAGCCCAGACAGCGGCGCCCAACCCGGTATGCAGGTTAAATGATCATGGCACATCTTTAACAAAGATTATTAATTATCAAATAGATAATAAAGCGGGCTCCCCAAAAGGCCCGCTTTTTTATGTGATGTATGGCACATTTACAACGTTAGTCGTATGATAAGACCCTCGCTATATTGAGGAATAATTGATGATGTCTTTCCAAAATGTGCTGATGATAGGTTGGCAATACCTGCGCGCATTTGCGCTGCTCTATTTGTGCCTGATCGCGGGGAATATCATTTCAGCACGACTTCCTTTCTCTCTCCCCGGCAGCATTATTGGCTTACTGCTTCTGTTTTGTTTACTCGCATTCCAAATTATTCCCTCACACTGGGTAAAACCAGGCTGTAGTCTGTTGATGAAAAACATGACACTGCTCTTTTTGCCCATTGGGGTGGGGATCATGGATTATTATCCACAACTTAGCCAACAGATGCTGCCGATCCTCCTTTCTTGTGTCGTTAGTACCGTCATTGTTATGGTCGTCGTTGCTTACTGCTCCCACTATGTTCATCGTGAACGCATCATTATTGGTACTAAGCCTAAGCCGGAAGAGAAAGAAAAATGTTAAGTCATATTTGGTGGTCATTGCCGTTAACTCTGATGGTATTTTATTGTGCCAAAAAGCTGTCCGTCCGGCTCAAACTGCCGGTATTTAATCCCTTATTGATATCCATGGCCGTTATCATTCCCTTGCTGCTGATGACGCATACACCTTATACACACTATTTTGCCGGCAGCCGGATACTGAACGATTTGTTGCAACCTGCGGTTGTTGCCTTGGCTTTCCCGCTGTATGAACAGCTACATCAAATCCGCGCCCAGTGGAAATCCATTATTAGCGTCTGTTTTATTGGCAGCATGGTCGCCATGATCACGGGGACTGCCATCGCATTATGGGCAGGTGCTACACCTGAAATTGCCGCCTCTGTCCTGCCTAAATCAGTAACGACTCCCATTGCGATGGCAGTGGCCACTTCCATTGGCGGAATTCCTGCCATTAGCGCAGCTTGTGTCATTGCAGTCGGTATTTTGGGCGCTATTTTTGGTCACAATCTATTTAACGTGCTCAAAATAAAAACACAGGCTTCGCGGGGATTGGCAATGGGCACCGCCTCCCATGCGGTGGGAACGGCTCGCTGTGCGGAAATGGACCATATTGAAGGGGCATACAGTTCGCTGGCCTTAATGACCTGCGGCATTATTACCTCACTGATTGCACCGTTTCTATTCCCGATATTACTGCATCTGTTTGGTTAATTATTCCACAAATAACTCAGCTATTAGAGGTGAAGTGATTCATGGCTGCTGCAACCAATCATGGTGATTGGAATGGTTATGAAATCGTAACGTAAAAGTGAACAAATCCACTGAGATATTAAAAATTTGATATAAATCACTAAAATAATATCTTTATTACACCAATTTCACTAATTTTATGGTTGTTATCACATTGCAAACCTGAAAAGACGTCCTAGAATGATCTTCAACTAATATGGAGATCATTCTATGCAAGCTCGTTTTCACGCTATTTGGCCGGAAATTGCGCCCAGATTGCAAAAAGCGCTACTGCCTTATCTTGGCAATGACGATTTTCCAGCTATGCTGACAGCAGAGCAAGTGGAAGCCATCAAACAGATCAGCGGATTTGATGAGCAGGCACTGGCACTGGCTTTATTGCCGCTTGCCGCAGCCTGCTCCCTGGCGCCTATTTCTCATTTTTATGTTGGCGCAATTGCACGGGGAGAAAGCGGTAATCTCTATTTCGGTGCCAATATGGAATTCGTCGGCGTTCCCTTACAGCAAACCGTTCATGCAGAGCAATCCGCCATCACGCATGCTTGGCTGCGTGGGGAGAGAAAACTGGTTTCCATCACGATCAACTATTCACCCTGCGGTCATTGCCGGCAATTTATGAATGAATTGAACAGTGGAACACAATTGGCAGTTTACCTGCCCAACCGTCCACAGTTAACATTGGCCGACTACTTGCCGGAAGCCTTTGGCCCGCGTGATTTGGCCGATACGCCATTATTGCTGGATACGGTTAATCACGGCTATTCATTGGCGACCCGCGACGAATTGGTTCAGGCAGCACTGGAGGCAGCGAACCGTAGCCATGCACCTTATAGCCAATCCCATGCCGGCATTGCCCTGCTGGATGAACAAGGGAAAATTTATACTGGCCGTTATGCGGAAAATGCTGCATTTAATCCGAGTTTGCCACCTTTACAGGCAGCGCTGATAGTGATGAATATGGCAGGTGGAAATTGTCAATCCATAAAACGAGCGGTATTGGTGGAAAACGGAAATAGCCATTTATCACAATGGAGTGCGACGGAATCCACATTAACTGCTCTTGGCTGTACAAAAGTAGAACGGTACACATTTTAAGAATATACGCCCTAAAAGCAAAAATTGAGTAACTTAACAAAATAGCAACCTTACCCCCGATTAGCATCCAAGGGGGCAAAATAAAATATTTAGTAACATTTTATTAGCTAATTCTGTATGTTATCTCTCATTTTTGCTCATGATAATGATAACTAAGTAACATTTACTGTACTTATTTTTCTTATCTTCTTAGGATCTATAACCGATTTTGTCATTAATAAGTTCGAAGAGTAAGCATCATGGAACTGGAACACGAAAGCAAACGCCCTCTCTATATTCCCTACGCTGGCCCTATCCTGTTGGAATTCCCTCTGTTGAATAAAGGCAGTGCCTTTACAGAAGAAGAACGCAGTCATTTCAACTTGCACGGCTTACTGCCACAAACCGTTGAAACGATAGAAGAGCAGGCCGAACGCGCCTACCGCCAATATCGCGATTTCAAAAATGACACCGATAAACACATTTATTTAAGGAATATTCAGGATACCAACGAAACGCTGTTTTACCGGCTCCTTGACGCCCATCTCAGCGAAATGATGCCGATTATCTACACGCCAACCGTTGGGGCAGCCTGCGAACACTTTTCCGACATTTACCGCCGTGCCCGTGGCTTGTTTATCTCCTACCCAAACCGGGATTACATTGATGACATGCTGCAAAATGCTACCAAGCAGAATGTCAAAGTTATCGTGGTTACTGATGGTGAGCGCATTCTTGGTTTGGGTGATCAGGGCATCGGCGGCATGGGGATTCCTATCGGTAAACTGTCACTATATACCTCCTGTGGCGGGATCAGCCCGGCTTATACCCTGCCCGTGGTGCTGGATGTCGGGACTAATAACCCACAACGCCTCAATGACCCTCTCTACATGGGCTGGCGTCATCCGCGCATTACCGGCAAAGAGTACGATGAATTTGTGGATGAATTTATTCAGGCCGTGAAACGTCGCTGGCCTAACGTACTGCTGCAATTTGAAGATTTTGCCCAGAACAATGCCATGCCGCTGTTGACCCGTTATCGCGATGAGCTTTGTTGTTTCAATGATGATATCCAAGGCACCGCCGCCGTTGCCTTGGGTAGCCTGATTGCCGCCAGCCATGCCGCAGGCCACCAATTGAAAGATCAAACGGTGGCATTTCTGGGTGCCGGCTCCGCGGGCTGTGGTATTGCAGAACAGATCATTGCCCAGATGAAATCGGAAGGATTGAGTGATGAACAGGCGCGTGCCCGTGTGTTTATGGTTGACCGCTTCGGTCTCCTGACTGACAAGCTGCCAAACTTACTGGATTTCCAAAGTGCCTTGGTACAAAAAAGCACGGCCTTGCAATCATGGGATGTCACCAACGATTCTCTCTCATTAATGGATGTGGTTCGCAATGCCAAGCCGACTGTCCTGATTGGTGTTTCCGGTCAGTCAGGTCTGTTCTCTGAAGAAATTATCCGTGAAATGCACAAACATTGTGAACGCCCAATCGTGATGCCACTGTCCAACCCAACATCGCGAGTGGAAGCCCGCCCGGAAGACATCATCAACTGGACAAACGGCCAAGCGCTGGTCGCAACAGGCAGCCCGTTTGCCCCCGTGAAATATGATGGTCAGGAATACCCCATCGCACAATGTAACAACTCCTATATCTTCCCGGGGATCGGTTTAGGTGTTATCGCTGCCGGTGCCAAGCGCGTCACCGATGATATGTTGATGGCGGCCAGCCGCACATTGGCGGATTGTTCACCGCTGGCGCAAACCGGCTCTGGCCCGTTGTTGCCGCTGATTGATGACATCCAGGATGTTTCCCGCAAGATAGCCAAAGAAGTGGCGAAAAAAGCCCAAATTCAAGGCGTCGCGGTGGTGACATCGGAAGATGCACTGGATGAAGCGATTGAGCGCAATTTCTGGAAACCAGAATATCGCATCTATAAACGCACTTCATTCTGATCATCTCTGTTAACGCCTGCCAATCGGATTGGCAGGCGTTAAAAATAACCTAAACAAACTCACCAGTTAAACTATCACTCACCTCTCAGCATTGAATCAGATGAGTTCTGATATACTCCAGCGAAAACTTGCTTCGCTATTTCAAGTCAAGTAGCCTTTAGGACAATTAATTCATCAGCACATATCACTTTTAAGGCAAACAAAAATCATGTGGAAACGCTTGATTACGGGTTTCATTTTTATCATTGCTGCCCTGATATTGACAGCCATTATGCTTGATCGTTGGATTAGCTGGAAAACCGCCCCTTACATTTTTGATGATCTCAGACAACTTCCTGAACGGGAAGTCGGTATGGTACTTGGCACATCTAAATATTATAAGACGGGTAAATATAACCAATATTATTTCTACCGAATTCAAGGCGCCGCTAATGCTTACAACAGTGGAAAAGTCAAATACCTGCTATTGAGTGGGGATAACGCCCAACATAATTATAATGAACCCATTACCATGCGGAAGGATTTGATCAAGGCAGGCGTTCCGGCCAGTAGCATTGTCATGGATTTTGCCGGTTTCAGAACACTGGACTCAGTTGTCAGAACCCGAAAGGTGTTTGATACCAATGACTTTACTATCATCACCCAGCGCTTCCATTGCGAACGAGCGCTGTTTATCGCCATGCACTTTGGTATAGAAGCACAATGTTATGTCGTTCCCTCCCCGAAAAATATGATGACAATTCGTCTCAGGGAAGTATTGGCGCGTCTCGGTGCCTTAACTGACCTCTATATTTTAAAACGTGAACCGCGCTTTTTAGGCCCATTAACGCCCATTCCTGCGCCACATACCATACCAACAGGAATTCAAGGTTATCCTGCGGTATCACCGGAAGAATTGCAGGAATTAGAAAGAAAGCCACAAAAGAAATAAGCATGGAGTTGCAGTTTACCTAAAAACGAAAACTGCAACTTAAAATCTGTCAAACCTTACCTGCCAATTTTGCGGTTAAACCGCGCCAGAGTTTTTCCATCGGCCCCTGAGAATAATGTTTCAACCACCAGCAAGCAAACCCGATATTCAATGCCCAGATAAAGGGAATAAATGCCATCAACTCTAAACGACTAAACTGCCCAAATAATTCAAAGCGATAAAAAAGTGTGGTGCAAATCAGTGTTTGCAGTAAGTAGCTGCTCAGGGCCATTTTCCCGACCTGCCGGAGCCAAAACGCGATTTTCCAATGTGAAATAGCGGGCCAAAATCCATAAATTAACGCGATATAAGCCAATGCCAGTAACGGTGTTGCCAATTCGGTAATGGTATAACGAACCGTCCATGAAGCAAAATAACTGTAGGGATATAAATATTGTATCGACAAAGCAATACATTGAATCGCCATACCCGCAGGCAGCAGGCATAACGCCAGCCGGCGGTAATGCCTGCGACTGAATTTCCCTTTTAACCAACCATTGCGCAGTAACATGGCGCCACAAAGCATCACTCCCACTATTTGCCAACCGTATTGCACAACCACCACAATCATCGCGCCGCTTATTTGGCGAATACGATATTCTATCGCTAATAATCCACCATAGGTTTTCCAGTAGCTTTCATGAAAAATATCCTCCGCTGTAGGTTGCCAGAATGAATTATTTTCCCCTAGAGGAAACAACCCCAGAAGATAAAACATCATCACGCCGAACAAATAGCACGTTGCCGCGGTACTAAACAGCGTTTGCCGGGTATTGATAAAATGCCATGCCAATAAGCCAACAATGCCATATGGCAACAAGATATCGCCATCCCACAGCAAGACTCCGTGCAACAAACCAATAACAGCCAAAACCAGTAGCCTGGGAATATTCCAGTCACGCCCCCGCTGCCGGAGCAATTCGAGTGATGCACCAAACAACAGCGTCAAGATGAACAGAAATTTGCCCTGAGTAAAGGCGTTCAATACCGACCATGTCATTACATCAGAAAATGAGACTGAATCTTTATAAAACAGATTCATATAAGCTGCATAGGGCAAAGCAAAACTGGAAATATTCAGCAACAATATTCCCAAAATGGCAAAACCACGCACGCTATCCAGCACCTCAATCCTCTGATGTACGCCCCCATTACAACTGTGTTTCATGGTAATAGAAATTCATCATGATAAATGTAGGGGACGCACGGCACGCAGAAATTCCTGGCGTGTATTCTGGCTGGTTTTAAATAACCCGCCCAGAGATGTTGTCGTCGTGGTACTGGTGGCATCGCGAATGCCACGCGCTTTCACACAATAATGGACCGCATCAATGGATACAGCGACATTATTCGTGCCAAGCAGGGTTTGTAGTGCAATCAGGATCTGCTGTGTCAAACGCTCCTGCACTTGCGGACGCTGCGCAAAAAACTGCACAATCCGGTTAATCTTCGACAAACCAATCACTTTATCCTTAGGGATATACGCCACCGTGGCTTTGCCATCAATGGTGACAAAATGGTGTTCACAGGTGCTGGTCATCGTAATATCACGCACGGTCACCATTTCATCCACTTTCATTTTATTTTCTATCAGGGTAATTTTCGGAAAATTTTTATAATTCAACCCTGAAAATATCTCATCCACATACATTTTCGCGATACGACTGGGTGTATCCGCCAAACTGTCATCACTCAAATCGAGATTCAACAGCTTCATAATTTCTGTCATGTGTTCCTCAATGCGCACCTTGCGCACCTCTGGCTCCAAAGTTTGTTCACGCAATGGGGTTTCAAGACCACGGGCAACCAGTGCCGAATGCACCAGTTCAGCTTCTGTACTTAGGGATGACATCAGTTTCTCCAAGGGAATATTTTCCGTTACCTAAGGGAAATAAGGACGCTTATTTTACGCAGATATCCACGAATGTGACACTACACAATATCGATTTATTTATCTTGTTTTGCGCCGATATCGTCTTCGTGCACAACATACCTGTCGTACTTCAAGATAGATTGATTATCTCCCCTTGGCGTGAGGAGATAATCAGCGGCTTTTATCTGCGAGCGGCAACTTGAAGTTTATAGGGTCTTATTCCCCACAACTATACCTGTAGATCATCCATATCAATGCAACGAATCAGGCGGGTTTACGCGGCGTATTGGTGCGATAAAATACCAAGGCCCCGGCAATGAGCAACCCAATAAATGCAATATACAACGCCGGTTCCAGTTTGCCTGTCAGCCATGTTGAAATGGCGGATAACATGGGCCCGACCAGTTGCCCCAGCGCATACCCTGTGGTCAGCAATCCCGCCATATAACGCGCATGATGAAGCGCCAGTTCACGGCCATACTGCAAAGCCAGTTGCACCACACACATAAATCCACCGCCTACCAGCAAAGCCCCTGTCATCAAACCACCAATGCCCGGCACCATTTCCGCAATCAAAATACCCAGTGCCTGAAGCCATAATGTCACTGCCAGACGGGTTTGAGCGGTTGCTACATTACGCAGCAAAATGCCCAACATAATGCCAATAACCGAAGCACCCCCAAATATTGGCCAGACAAATTGGGCAAACAAGCTATCAGGAAAACGCGCTGTCGCCATTTGAGAAAGAAAGGTCGCCGGCAAAATATAGCCAAAGCCAGCCAGACTATAACTCCATACCAATCGCTTGATTTCCGGTGTCAGACTCAATGCCTGGATCGCCGTTTGCGGACGGTGCAATTCCCCGCTGCGAGGAAGATAGCGACTGATATAAAGGCTGAATAATAGCGCTAAAATGCCATATAACATCCACGCACTGGCTGCGCCCATCTGCCAGGATTGAACCCCAACTGCCAGTATGCCGCTGATAAAGATCCCGACGCCTGTGCCAGAGAAAACCGCCGCACTCAACCCCGGACGATTCAGTTTTCCCAATTCCTCATTCGCCCACGCAGCGACCAGTACCAACGTCCAGCCACTGGCCCAGCCAATAAAAAAACGGGCAATACTGTGCAATATCGGCCCATCCAATAAGGCGGAAAGCAAAGTTATTATGACGGCTCCCCATAATCCGCTCCATAAACGGTATTCCACAAAACGTTGCGCCCGCATGGCATCATAAGAACCCGCCAGATAACCGAGATAATTGAATGCGGCAACGATGCCGGCACTTGTCAAGGTGAGTTGGGATTGTGCGATCATCAATGGAACTTGTGGGGTAAAGGTGAAGCGCCCTATTCCCATGGCAACAACTAACGCAAGGAAACCGCTTAATGCAATCTGGAAGGCTTGATAGTGACGATGATGAGAGATAACAGTTTGATTTTTCATAGTGATCAACGAGTAGTGGAATGAATTGTTTGAGTTAGCATTGTTCAGCCATAACAAATCATATATATAATATATATCTTTTATTAACAATGTGTTTCTCTGTGACAATCCGCCTTTCCTGTCATTCCCCATCAAGGCAATCTTTGCCATAATGCCCCGAATACCAGCATAAACACGTGTCCGTAATCTGTGAGAATGACAATTTGCGGCATATAGGGAGTTTGTTATGGATCACTGTCATACCTCAGACTTAATTTCACTTGAGCAAGCACGGGAAAAATTACTGGTACAAACTGTCCCCCTGACTTGCAGAGAAATCCTTAACCTGCCCGAATCTGCGGGTCGAATTACCGCCACTGATATCATTTCCCCGATCAACGTTCCCTCTTTTGATAACTCAGCGATGGATGGTTATGCCATTCGCCTCGCCGATCTTCATGGCAAACAGACTTTGCCCGTAGCAGGCAAAGCGCTGGCGGGCGCGCCGTTTCGGGGAGCATGGCCGGCTGGCAGTTGCATCCGCATTATGACCGGTGCCCCGGTGCCTCCCGGTACGGATGCCGTGGTAATGCAGGAACACACCGAAGTGACTGAAACCGGGATTCGATTCATTCATCCGGTCAAATCAGGGCAAAACATCCGTACCATTGGGGAAGATATCACGCAGAATTCAGTGGTATTGCCAAAAGGAACCCAGCTCTCCACCGTACAATTACCGCTGATGGCTTCACTGGGTATTGCAACGGTTGATGTGGTGCGCAAACTGAAAGTGGCCATTTTTTCAACCGGTGACGAGTTACAAGCCATCGGTAAACCCTTGCAGGCAGGTCAAATTTACGATACCAACCGATTTGCGATTCGCCTGATGCTGGAAAAACTGGGCTGTGAAATTATCGACTTGGGCGTGATCCGCGATGATCCCAATACGTTGCGCCAAACCTTTATCGACGCAGATAAACACGCGGATTTAGTGATCAGCAGCGGAGGCGTTTCGGTGGGTGAAGCAGATTACACCAAACAGATTTTAGATGAAGTGGGAACAATCAGTTTCTGGAAACTCGCTATTAAACCGGGTAAACCCTTTGCCTTTGGTCAATTGGAACATGCCTGGTTCTGCGGCTTGCCGGGCAATCCCGTGTCTGCCGTGCTCACGTTTTATCAACTGGTGCAACCGCTGATTGCGCATTTATCGGGGTTTACCGCATGGCAACCCCCGATGCGTCTGACGGCCAAGACGACGACGCCTTTGAAGAAATCCCCCGGCAGGCTGGATTTTCAACGCGGTATGGCTTCCCTGAATGCACAGGGAGAGTTAGCAGTGCAAACCACAGGGCATCAAGGTTCCCATATCTTTAGTTCATACAGTCTCGGTAACTGTTTTATTGTTTTGGAACGGGAACGTGGACACGTTGCGATCGGCGAAACAGTGCAAATCGAATTTTTCAACCACTTATTGAAAAATCAGTAAGATAATTTCAAGAAGATAGCGAAAAATGACCGTTGAACTGACCAATGAAGAAATGTTGCGTTATAACCGACAAATTGTCTTACGTGGTTTCGACTTCGACGGGCAGGAAAGATTAAAATCGGCCAAGGTACTCATTGTCGGTATGGGCGGCCTCGGTTGCGCGGCTGCCCAATATCTTGCAGCGGCGGGGATTGGTACCCTGACCCTGCTGGATTTTGACACGGTTTCCCTTTCCAATCTGCAACGGCAGATCCTCCATCGCGATGCACGCATTGGGTTGGCAAAAGTGGATTCTGCGGCGCTGACTCTGCGGGAGATCAATCCCCATATCCGCATCAATCCGGTTGACGGGCGTTTGGATGATCCGGCGCTGGATAAGTTAGTGAGTCAACACGAAATAGTGCTCGACTGTACGGATAATGTTGCCATTCGCGAACAACTGAATCGACTGTGTTATGGCCGCAAGATACCGTTGGTTTCGGGGGCGGCAATCCGTATGGAAGGCCAGCTTGCTGTTTTTACTTACCAGCCGCAAGCGCCTTGTTATCGCTGCCTGAGTCGCTTGTTCGGTGAAAACCGCCTGACGTGTGTTGAAGCGGGCGTTATGGCACCCTTGGTCGGCACGATCGGCTCGTTACAGGCAATGGAAGCCATTAAGTTACTGGCGCAATACGGGCAAAGCTGTCATGGCAAGGTATTACTTTTTGATGCCATGACAATGCAGTTTCGCCAAATCATGTTGCCGAAAGATCCGCGGTGTGAGGTTTGTCAATCGTAAGACGAAAGCGGCTGATTATCTCCCCGCGCTGCGGGGGAGATAATCAGTCATCATGCGATTTATTCGGCAATATTACTCAACAATACCCTGACTTCCCAGGTATTCATCATAAGAGCCTTTAAAATCAATCACTTTATCGGATTTAATCTCCAGAATACGGCTCGCCAGTGAACTGACAAAGGCACGGTCATGAGAGACAAAAATCAGCGTTCCCTGATAGAGTTCCAGTGCCAGGTTCAAGGATTCAATCGATTCCATATCCAGGTGGTTGGTCGGTTCATCCATCAACAGAATATTAGGCTTGTGCATCATCAGCTTACCAAACAGCATCCGGCCTTGCTCACCACCGGAAAGTACGCCGACTTTCTTCTTGATATCATCCTGCCCGAACAACAAACGACCAAGGATACCGCGCACGGCCTGCTCATCATCCCCTTCGCGCTTCCATTGGCTCATCCACTCAAAAACCGTCATATCACAGTTAAAATCGCTGGCATGATCCTGCGCATAATAACCAATGGTGCTGTTTTCCGACCATTTCACCGTGCCGCTGCTTGGGTTTTCTTCCCCAACCAGCGTTTTCAGGAAGGTGGTTTTACCGATACCGTTTTCACCGATCACCGCCACTTTTTCGCCCACTTCCAGCAGCAGATTCAGATTCTTGAATAATGGTTCCTTATCGTAACCCTTGGTCAAACCTTCCAATTCCAGTGCATTACGGAACAGTTTTTTCTCCTGTTCAAAGCGAATATAAGGATTTTGACGGCTGGAAGCCTTCACTTCTTCCAACTGGATCTTATCAATTTGACGGGCGCGGGAAGTCGCCTGTTTAGACTTGGAAGCATTGGCGCTGAAACGGCTGACGAATGACTGCAATTCGGCAATCTGCGCCTTTTTCTTGGCATTATCTGCCATCAGGCGTTCGCGAGCTTGTGTTGCGGCGATCATATATTCATCATAGTTACCGGGGAACAAACGCAGTTCACCGTAATCCAGATCGGCCATATGTGTACATACCGTATTCAGGAAATGACGGTCATGGGAAATGATGATCATGGTACTGTTACGGTCGTTGAGCACTTGCTCCAACCAGCGGATGGTATCGATATCCAGGTTGTTGGTTGGCTCATCAAGCAGCAGGACGTCAGGGTTGGAAAACAGGGCCTGCGCCAGCAATACGCGCAATTTCCAGCCCGGCGCCACGGCACTCATCAGGCCATAATGCTGCTCGACGGGGATGCCGACACCCAGCAATAATTCGCCGGCACGCGCTTCTGCGCTGTAACCATCCATCTCACCATACGCGACTTCCAAATCAGCGACCCGATAGCCATCTTCTTCGCTCATTTCTGCCATCGCATAAATGCGGTCACGTTCCTGTTTGACTTCCCACAGCTCCGTGTGCCCCATGATGACGGTATCCAACACGGTATATTCTTCGAAAGCGAACTGATCCTGGCGCAATTTACCCAAACGCTCATTCGGGTCAAGGCTGACATTACCGGAAGTTGGGGCTAAATCTCCGCCCAGGATTTTCATGAACGTCGATTTACCTGCCCCATTCGCGCCAATCAAACCATACCGGTTGCCGTTGCCGAATTTGACAGAAATATTTTCAAACAGTGGCTTACTGCCAAACTGCATAGTGATGTTGTTTGTACTTAACACAACTGTTGCTCTTAAAGTGGATAAAAAAGGGAGATTATGAAATCGATAGCCACGCATTATGCCACAACAGGCAAATATAGAACAAAAAATAGTACTGTTATAGACTGCTCTCTGGACTGTACGGCTTAACAATTTGATATACCGGAAAATACAATGCAAAAAGTAAGATGGGGTATTATAGGTTGTGGTGATGTAACGGAAGTAAAGAGTGGCCCGGCTTTTTATAAATTGGAGAATGCTGAATTAGTTGCCGTCATGCGGCGCAATGCAGATTTGGCTAAAGATTTTGCCGAACGGCACAATATCAGAAAATGGTATTCAGACGCCGAGTCTTTGATTAATGATCCGGAAATTGATGCCGTTTATATTGCGACCCCGCCCTCGACCCATAAAGAATATACTATTTTGGCAGCACAGGCCGGAAAAAGTGTTTATGTTGAAAAACCGATGGCATTAACATTCGAAGAATGCAACGAAATGATTGCCATCTGCCGATTTCAAAAAGTTTCGCTGTTTGTCGCTTATTATCGCAGGGCGTTACCCCGATTTATCAAAATAAAAGAATTAATTGATTCCGGCGCAATTGGTATACCACGAATTGTCAACTGCATGTTATTCAGAGAAATGGCTTCACTCTATCAAGACCCTGATAATTTGCCGTGGTTTGTGAAACCAGAAATATCGGGTGGAGGCTTATTTGTTGATTTAGCTTGCCATACGCTCGATATATTGGATTTTCTGCTGGGTAAAATTATTTCAGTGAAAGGACATGCTAATTCACAGGCAAAAGCCTATCCTGCCGAAGATTGTGTTTCCATGTCATTTATGTTCGAGAATCATATTCAAGGTGTAGGTATTTGGAATTTTGCCGCCGGTTCCCGCGAGGATAAAGTCGAAATTATCGGTACAAAAGGAAAAATCATTTTTGCCACATTTGGTCATTCTCCCATTTCCTACTACGACGAAAATAACCAACTGCATCAATATCCTTTCGAAAATCCGAAACATATTCAAATGCCACTTATTCAAACCGTGATTAATGACCTACAGGGCAATGGCTGTTGTCCATCCAACGGGGAATCAGCCGCCCGTACCAGTTGGGTGATTGATGAAGTTTTAAAAGAGTATCGGGCGGCTGCAAATACGATTTCCCAATAATATTACAGCCAGCATTAGCTGGCTGATTCAGCTATTTGAAGTGAGGAAGATATTATGTTTAGATCACAGCGTAATCGCCATCGTTCTGTTCACTTCTTGATATCCTTCCCTTGCATAAAAGCGTATGGCATCCACATTCTTGGATAATACACTCAATTCAAGGTGCGAATAATGTTTTTCCTGCGCCCACGTTTTCATGCCACCCAATAACTTCTGCCCAACTCCAAGACTTCTGGCATCCTGACTGACGACCAAATCGAAAATATGACCATAAGTTCTCGGAACCAAGCAATTAAAAGGCGGTGTTTTTTGCTCCTGCGCAATAGCAAAACCTTTAATACCACCCTTTTCATCCTCTGCAACCAGTAGATGAAATGTATCATTATTGACACTGGAAGCAATAAAATCCCTGTCTTGTTCAACCGCTTGTAATCTATCAGGTTGTAACAAAGCCATTTCACGAAATAATAGACGATAGAGAGATAAAATAGCCTCGATATCCTGCGTGGAAGCCGTTCTTATTAGCATGAATTTCTCCTGACGTTATTTTAACCGACTGTTGTAACCGATGATGACAAGATAGCCTAATAAACATACAAAGGATACAGGCATACCGTGGATAATAATAGTGTTGAGTTATCTCTGTTTCACTGCGAAGATGGCTGCCTTTAATAACACGTTGTAACTGAGGTCTTCTGTAAAATGTCTCTTTCCAAGCATCGGGTCGCTTCTTTCCCACTGCTTCCTGTGATTTTGTTGTTACTGTCAATGACATCCATTCAAGCCGGGGCTTCGCTGGCTAAAACGCTATTTCCTGTCATTGGCGCGCCTGGTGTTACCGCCCTGAGACTGACATTAGGAACGATTATTCTATTTCTGATTTTTAAACCGTGGCGCCTGAAATTTCAGCGTGCTTCACTGATGCCACTTTTTGCTTACGGTATTTCACTGGGAGCCATGAACTACCTGTTTTATATGTCTTTATCCCGAATTCCCCTTGGCATTGCCGTTGCACTTGAATTTACCGGACCTTTAGCCGTAGCCATGTTTTCTTCCCGACGCCCGTTGGATTTTCTCTGGATTGCGTTGGTCATTGTCGGTTTAGGCTTCCTGCTGCCACTCGGAGATAGCGTCAATACACTCGATCCTATCGGTATTCTATATGCGCTGGGGGCAGGCGTTTTTTGGGCGCTGTATATTATCTTTGGACAACGAGCCGGCGCCGGCTATGGTGCCGCAACCGTGTCTATCGGTTCACTGATTGCTGCCTTTATTTTCTTCCCCATCGGATTGATACAGACTGGCCCTGAATTACTGTTTAATGCTTCACTGCTGCCTATTGCTCTGGGCATTGCCATCTTATCGACGGCATTTCCCTACACCTTGGAAATGATTGCGCTTACCCGTCTGCCGGCAAAAACATTCGGGACATTAATGAGCCTTGAACCTGCACTGGGGGCATTATCAGGTATCATCTTCCTTAATGAGCATCTGACAATGACCCAATGGGTTGCCCTTTTCTGCATTATTTGTGCTTCCATCGGCTCCACCTTGACTATTAAACGAAAGACTAAAATAGAAAAAGTAGAATAATTATTTCATACTTGTCGTATTTCAAAGTGCATTTATTATCTCCCCGCAACGCGGGGAGATAATAAGCAGATTTCGTCTTAAGTAAAGCCGGAGAAAGATCTTTATTCTCCGGTTTTTTATTTTCATAAATTATCAATATGTTACTGACGGATATAATGACTATCAATTCGATAGAGGTAAGCAATGTGACTTATAGCAGATGATCAGCTAAATTTATTCTATCTAATGAAATCATTCATTAATCAGAATTAAGGAAGCACTATTATGAATACAGCAAAATTAATCAAAACCCAACCTTCCGGCCTGATTTATACCCGAAACAATATTGATGAAGGTATTAAACAGAGAACGATTACTGCCCTAAATCATAGGGTCGTTCAATTTATCGACCTCTCCATGCTGACTAAACAAGCCCACTGGAATATACGCGGCCGAAATTTCATTGCCATTCACGAAATGCTGGATGATTTTCGCAACTCCATCATGGAACATCTTGATATATTTGCAGAACGTGCAGTCCAATTAGGTGGAACCGCATTGGGGACGGTTCAAGAAGTGCATAAACGCACCATACTGAAAAGCTATCCAACGGATATTCACAATGTCCAGGATCATCTAAAGGCATTGGCAGATCGCTATGCTGTCGTTGCCAATGATATCCGTCAGGCCATTGTTGATGCCGAAGATGAAGATACGGCGGATATGTTTACGGCTGCATCTCGTGATCTTGACAAATTTTTATGGTTTATCGAAGCAAATATTGAGCAATAAAATAAAAAAATTTATTTTTCATTAAGTTAAGGCCACATTTGTGGCCTTTTTTACCTCGATTCTCATTGCTGATAGAGAAAAACATTAAAAAATGGAAGCTATCACCTTAAAAATCACACTAACCTTTAAAAAGATCGACTTTCTCTCTATAATCCCTGTTTGACTCAAAAATAAACATGAGGATTGTATAAAATGGATATCGAAGTTAAAGACTCTAACGGTGCGTTGCTGAATGACGGCGACTCCGTTCAGGTTATCAAAGACTTGAAAGTCAAGGGAACGTCAAAAACCCTGAAACGCGGCACCCTGATCAAAAACATCCGCCTGACTCATCGCGAAGATGAAATTGAGTGTAACGCGGATAAAATCAAAGGGTTAGTTCTGAAAACCTGCTTCCTGAAAAAAATAGGATAAATAACAGTTACAGACCTATTTTTGACTAAAGGATAAATAATATTAACTCTTATATTATTTATCCTTTTTTATTAATCGCATTAAAAATCAAATAGCATGAAATCATATTGAATCAGCTAAATCACTATTACCACTGCTGATTACACCGGATCTAAAAAATAGAAATATCACTAAAAAAATCAAACCACTAAATAGAATATTTATAAAAAAACCCGAAAAACGCCAAATAGATTGGAATTTCAACAAAGGGGATTTATTATAATTGTGTCTTTATCCTGATAAAGATTAAAGATATTGAAAATATTAGAATTTATATAAAGGTGACAAGATGAAAATTTTACTGACTTTATGTACCGCCGTTTTGCTATTAGCATCATGGAATACCTTTGCAGCACAAACAAAACAAGATTCCAGCAAATCTGATGTATGTATGGAACAAGCACGGACCATATGTGCTAAACACAAAAAACACCGTAAAAAATATGATTTTTGCATGAAAGAGGTATATAGCAATTGTATGCATCAATTGATGAAATAAATTTCACATTGATATAAAGGTGACAAGATGAAAATTTTACTGACTTTATGCCCAGCTATTTTGCTATTAGCATCATGGAATACCTTTGCGAATGATAAATCTTATCAATGTTCAGTTATCGCACACGTTTCATGCATTAAATATATAGAACACACTGGAAGATATTCATACTGTGTTGATAAAGAATATAAAAAATGTATGCGACAATAGATATCAAATCACTTCAATTTTATTTAATAAAAAAGACTTCAAGAGGCTATAAATTCAAGCTCAATGTTTAATTCGAAACGTATACCCGTCGTTACTGAGGTATTAAACACTTTCTATGACGGCGGGTATAGCTCGACTGACAGTTTCCCAACCATTTCTCTATTGAGATTTATCCACGAACATCTATTTATAAAGTTCTAAATAATTAACTCTTTAGAATGTTAAAGAATACCATATTAGATTAAAACCATAACATTAGTTAAGACTAATATCGAATTGACTATCAGGATAATATACAACATAACTTAAACATATAAATAAAATTAACTCATAAAATCACTAAGAGTGATAGAGTGATTCTGGTTTTAGGAGAAAAAATGAATTTACTTATCGCTGATATATTAGAATATAAAGGCAAGATAAAACAATTTGCCTCAGGAAATAAAACCCTTATATTGTTTTTGTTTTTTTATTTATCCCAGCCCAAGTCGGTGGGATTTTCAACGGATTGATACATTTATCACAATATGTCATCACCCCAAATAATACAATAACTTCCTTTTATTTTTCATCAATATCTCTGTTGATATATGTTATTTTTTATTCGATACAAAAACAGTTATTACCATTAAAATATTCAAACGGTTTTATCTTATCATTAGTCGATAAAAAAACCTTCTTTATATGCCGAATTATCTTTATGGTTTATAGTGCTGTGCCCATCTCCATTTTCTTTTTTATCGGATTATTATCCGATAGTGGCAGGACATTATCAGAAATAACCTCGGTGTTATTTCTGATCACATCCTTTTCCGTGATTGGGTTTTCCTTATCAGAGTTAAAATTATCTCACATCTTAACCTTGTCATTTTTGTTTATCTTTCTGTCTATATTTAGGTACAACCTGCTATATAACTTAGCTTATACCATTGTTATCTTAAGCGCTTCTTTTTGGCTGTTTATTCAAGGGAAAAAAGATAAAAAAAACCATCGAAGAAATAATATTATTTCATTCAATAGGTTTTTATCTCTTTATTTTATATATTTATTTGATTTTATATCAACTAACAAAACATTTATTTCAAATATCATCGCATCAATAGCCTTTTTATATTTCATAGCTTATATAGCTTGTCAACAAGCGCCTGAAAACATCAATTATATCATAGCAATCTATTTTGGTGTCATACTCTATATTTCAATGATATTGTTCTATAGTTTAATTCATGACAATAAAAACCACCTTTGCTATCTAATCAATTTTGCATCACCAAAAAAACTCTTGATCCTTAATTATTGTCTCTGTTTTTCTTTTTTTACTTTTCTTTGTGGCGTATTTAATCTCTTTGTAACTCATTCATTTCATATGGTTTTATTTCTTTATTATTGTGTCATCTCTATCTTTACGGCTTTAATCAACCTATCAAAAACACAATACACAAAATTACTGACACTATGTTTCATAGTGCTATTTTCTTGTTTAGGAGGTTATATTTATGCTTGATATCATTGGGCTAGAAACGACAGTGGGCAATAGAAAAATATTTTCAAATGTTAATTGTCAATTTAATATTGGCATAAATCGTATTGTCGGCATCAATGGCTCAGGGAAGACCACGTTCCTTTCTTGTCTCTCTGGCATGAAAAAGATAAATAAAGGTAAAATCAATTTCGTCACAGGTGATAAAAATCATTCATTCAATTTACAAAAACAGGGTTTTTATCTGTCAGATCACATAGAGTTTTATGATTTTCTTACTGGGCTTGATATCATCAACTTAACCAAACATTATAAAAATATCAGTCATAACCATCAATTGGAAGAGTATTTAACCGGTTTTGGTATCTCGCATTACTTAAATACAGAATTTGGTCATATGTCTTTGGGGACTAAAAAGAAATTTCTGCTGACATCGGCGTTACTGTCTGATGTTGATGTTTATATTTTTGATGAACCCACCAATGGCCTTGATGTAAAATCAACCACTTTTTTAAAGACATTGATCAAACCCCTTGCTGACAAAAAAATTTTTGTTCTAAGCGCTCATGATGAGAACTTTTTGCAAGGGTTAATGACCCATGATTATAAAATAGATAAAAATCAAATCATTAAATTTTAACTTTGATGCAACACAATGGGATAAATAACCCACTCTTGCGTTATTTATCCTGTTTCAGGATTGCCAATTCCTGTTCTGAGGGGATATTTGGCCGTTCGATGGGAAATACAGGCAAAGATTTCAATAAACGCGGGCCATAACGTTTGGTCAATAATCGATTGTCATAAATCACCACATCACCATAACAGTTATGGCTGCGAATTAATCGTCCCACTTGTTGGATCAAATTAAAAGACGCGCTGGGTAAGCTCTGGATTTCAAATGGGTAACGTTTCAACGATTTCAGCCATTCACTTTCAGTCATAATCACCGGATTGGTGACCGGAGGAAATGCGATTTTATGGATATGGACTTGTGAAAGATAATCACCTTTCAGATCCAATCCTTCGGCAAATGACTGCAATCCAACCAGAACGCTGGCTTGCCCTTCATCAATACGCTTGCAATGGGTTTCTACCAATCGATAGCGAGGCTGATCACCTTGTACCAATAACATCAACCGCAAGTCTGTAACGAAAGTGAGGAAGCCTTCCATTGCTCGCAGGCTGCTAAAAAGTACCAACATTCCCCGATGCTTCCCTGCCATGACCTGAGAACGGAAATAGCGCGCCATCTCCTCAAGGTGCTGCATTTCATTATGAATGGTCGGTTCCTGTGTCATTTGGGGAATCACCAGACGCCCTTGTCGTACATGTTCAAAAGGTGATGACAGGGTAACAAACCGATCATCATGATTTTCGTGTAACCCGGTCAGTTCCTGAATACGGGAAAAACTATTCAGTGAACGCAAGGTGGCGGATGTCACGACAACATGGGGAACAGCGCGCCATAATAGCTGGGTTAATTGTTCACTGACCCGAATTCCCGCACAATGAAAATAAAGGTGTGACCGGTTTTTTTCATAGCGCCGCGTTAACCATTTTGATATCGGCGCATGGGACGACTCTTCTTGTGCTGCCAGACGCCACAGTTTTGCCATATTTTCAAAATAGCCCAATGTCCGGCTGGTTTGCAAAATGGCGCGATGTAAGCGGACAATATCTTGTTTGGCCGTCTGATCACTTAAATCATTTAAAATTGCCTCTGCCAAACCACGCAATCCATCCGTGAGTTTAAATAATTGCTGACAACACAGCAGTAAACTCTCCGGCAATTTTCCCAATTCAAATAGAAATTCTTCCGCTTCACCGCGCTCAGGCAATAGCGCCTGTGTTATCTCCGCTACTTCCTTAAAATATTCACGGATTGTTGCACAATGCGTTTGTAGCCGAGGGATATTGGCCAAAGCAGGCGGTTTTGTCGGCCGAAATTGTGTCAGGTATTGCTCGACATGACGGACAAATGTGTCTAGCTGCCCATTAAGCTGGAATAAGGTAATTTCTCCTTCAACTTCCAGCGCATCCCTTGCCACCTCCGGGATATGATGCCCTTCATCCAGCACTAACAGCAGATTTTTTGCTTCCGGTAAAACCGATTCACTTGCCAGCGCCGCCATGACTAAAGCGTGATTGGCAACGATAACATCGGCCTCTTCAATTTCCCTGCGGGCAAGAAAAAAGGGGCAACGGTAGTAAAACTGGCAGTTTCGCGCCAGACAGTTCATTTTGTCCGTACTGATTTTTGCCCACAGCGAATCCGCCAGTGCCAGTTTATGGTGGTCACGTAAGCCATCCCACGCAAACGTCGTATAATCACTGCGCAATCGGCGACACAGTTCCCGCTCTTCACTATTGGCTAATTCAGCCTGATCTTCAACCAGAAACATCAGGTCAATCTGCTCTCCCTCTGCGGCACAAATGGCTTCCAGATTGCGCGGACAGACATAACGCGCCCGACCAAAAGCGCCCGTGAATTTCAGGTCAGGAATAATTTTACGCAGTAAAGGCAAATCCTTGCTATAGATTTGATCTTGCAGGGCAACGTTGGCGGTACTGACCACTAAGGGTTTCTGCTCTGCCCGGCTAACGGCAATCCCCGGAATCAGGTAAGACAACGTTTTTCCCACTCCCGTCGGGGCTTCGATCACCAAATGCCGCCCCTCTTCATCCGCCAATGTTTTTGCAACCTCTGCGATCATTTGACGTTGGGGCGCGCGTGGAATGAAGCCCTCAATATGGGTAGATAATGATTTGTACCACTGACTAATCTGATTTTTTATTGAACTGGAAAGTGCCATAAGTTTTGCTGCTTAAAAATGGGTTATCGCTTGTCTGCCGTGTAGAAGCCGATATACTTTTGACCTTCTATCTTTCGGCTTTTTATGGCTATTGTCACGCTTTATTAAAACCTTATCGGATACAGAGATGAAAAAAATCCTGCTTATTATCATCATATTATTTTCTATCGGCTCAGTTGGAGGGATCTTTCTGGCGGGAATGAATATATATACCCGCTCAACCACCCCCGCCGAAGAACCCCAACAGACTCAGCAGGAAAATACTTCAGTCGGGCAACAATAATACCTTGGCTTGGATCGTAACACCAAATGAGGAAGCGCATGAAAAATGAATATTTTGTCAGCCCACAATGGTTAAACGAGCATCTCTTTGATGAGAATGTTGTTGTCGTTGATGCCAGTGCCCCAATGCCCACCCAATCCATTGATTATCACCAACTCTGGTTAGAAAAACATATTCCGGGCGCGCAGTTTTTTGATCTTGATAAAGTCGCCAATCTGCAAACCAACCTGCCGCACATGCTGCCAGAGCCAGAAACATTCCGCCAAGCGGTGAGTGACATGGGCATAAGTGAAAATCATTTAGTGGTGATTTACGATCAGGGAAATATGTTTTCCGCCCCGCGGGCCTGGTGGACGTTCAACATCTTTGGTGCCCGTCATATCCGTATTCTTGAGGGGGGCTTACAAGGCTGGCAACAAGCTGGTTATCCCACCGAATCGGGAAAAGTTGCCCGTACCCCCGACGTTTTCAATGTTCAGTTTACGCCTGAAAAAGTCTGTTCTCAGGCGCAGATCCTAGCTGCACTGCATAATCATGCCCCTGTACAGTTTATTGATGCCCGAGCCGAAGACCGTTTTCAGGCCAAAGTGCCGGAACCCCGACCCGGCTTGAGAATGGGGCATCTACCCGGCGCTAAAAATGTGCCGTGGACGGCATTGATTGATCATGGGCGTTATAAATCAGCAGAAGAAATAGCGGCAATATTCCGTCAACAAGGCGTTAATTTAGACCAGCCGATGATTACCAGTTGTGGCTCTGGCATGACCGCCGCCGTTTTAGCGTTGGGTCTCGATATGATAGGTCACACAGAAGTAAAATTATACGATGGTTCTTGGGCTGAATGGGGAGCCGATGATTCATTGCCGTTAGAAAAATAACAATTAGCAAAACAGCTCATTGGAAATAATGAACAATAACAAAGGGCAGCAAAATAGCATGCCCTTTTTTTGTTATTCATCATATGGAGTCCGATCCTTAAAACAAATAGGTAAAGCGATTGATATATAAAGCTATTGGTTAGCAATTTTATGGTAGGCAAACAGGACAATGATTGCGCCAATCACGGCAATAACGAAACTGCCTAAATTAAAGCCATCCACTTTTCCCATGCCAAGGAATGTACTGATGTACCCACCCACAACGGCACCCACGATGCCTAAAATCACGGTCATAATGATGCCACTACTGTTATTTCCCGGCATAATCCATTTAGCAAGAATTCCAGCAATCAGGCCAAAGATAATCCATGACAGGATACCCATATGTAACCTCCAGAATTGTTTAGATTATTGGTTTAGGAATTTCATTATGTTTTTACGTCCTAAGTTAAGACACTAATGGAAAAAATTGCAAATTGTAATCAACAACCTTGGAGTGTTATTTAATTTATTACATCTAAATTCCTGATATCTGAAATGATATTTTGGTTAAAAAATTCAAATGCATTATTACCTAATGTTATATTTTGCGGAAAATTTAGATCAGGATATAAATGTCGTAATTCACCATATAACCACTCATTTACACTAAAACGAGAAAATTCGGCTCGTCTCCACGCATCTGCCATCCTCTCCATTGTATTAAGACTAAATTCTGATATGTTTGCTATGCTATAATTCACGAGATATCGCATACCATTAACATTACTAATAACAAACCTATTTAGATCACGAGTAGTTAATATGTTAGTACTTATAAAATGCAAATATAATCTTTCAAA
>NZ_JAQRFJ010000047.1:0-30795 GCF_028599065.1 Xenorhabdus sp. PR6a
ATGTGTTCTGATAAAATTTGTATTATTTACACTCTATTTCATCTCAAATAAAAAAACATAATCCACTACTTTATGAACGGAACTTTATCAAGCAAAGTGCCGGATAAGCCGGCACTTTTTGTCAGTAATCTAAATCTGCTACCGCAGGCGTGAATGATTGCCAACAATATTTAGAATGTGTAATCAACTGCTAAGAAGTACCTTCTGCCTTCTTCGTTATAGCTATAATCAGCACGCTTCATTGTTTTGTCAAAAAGGTTGAGAACACCAGTGCGTAACTTAATATTGTTTGTAACCTTATATGAACCACCTAAATTCCACATTGTATAACCTCCTCTTGGCACATCCCTTGATGAAACAGCACGGGACTTGCCTTGATAATGAGCCGATAAATAGATAGAAGTAAGGTCATTCGGATACCAGTTCACTGTTGTGTTAAAGTTGTTGAATGGCCTTGTAGACAATGGAGTATTGTTGGTTTTGTCTCTTGCATCGGTATAAGTATAGTTCAGATCAAGCTCAAACTGTTTTTCTAAGAATGGAATCTTAATCCCTGTTTCAATACCGCGAATTCGTGCTTTGTCCACGTTGTAGTATTTGAAAACAGGAATATCTTTCCCATCACGTCCCTTAGTCCATCCGACAAAGTTAGGATATGCGGGAGCCAAAGCAGCATTTCCAGTGCGATTAATGTTTATCATGTCCTTAACATCATTTTGATAAACAGTTACATTGCCAGAAATTCCATCAAGAATTCCCTCATGGCCTTTATAGTACAAGCCTAATTCAATATTTTGCGAAGTTTCTGGATCGAGGTCAGGCGTACCTACTATAGAACATGCACCACGGCAAGAATAAGTTTGCCACTCAGGACTTAGGTCAAGCAAACTTGGGGCCTTGAACGCAGAAGACCATCCACCTTTAACAGTTATGCTGTCTGTTGCGCTGTAAACTAAATAAACTCTTGGGCTGTAATGCTCACCAAAATCTTCATGGTGATCCATGCGTAACCCTGTAGTAAGGATTAATGGTTCGGCAATATATAACTCATTTTCAGCAAATAAAGCGAACTGTTTTTTGTTAGTAGAGCCATCACCTTTTAAGTTACCTTTATCACTTAATTTGTCGTATTTGTATTCACCGCCAATTGTCAACATATCAATATTGTCGAACAAAGGAATAATAACTTTACCATCAACAACCTTACTCTCAGATTTAACTTTATTGGTTGTATAGTTATCAATGTCTTCGCCATAGAAACGCAATTCTGTTGTAGCGTTTTTCCACCGTCCACGATGATCAATTGAATAGTTCTGACGCTCTAATCGAGTATCACCTAAGGAATCAGAATCACGATCTTGACGGTTAAATCCGTAGCCAAAATTAATTTCCTGTTTATCGTCCGGAGTCCATTTGAAATCAACATTTGCATCACGAGATGTGTAGCCTTCAAAGCCTGGTTGTGCTGTTTTACCTATCTTAACTCCCTTATCCTTCCCGCGATCACTTAATGAACCGTAAACTTTTACATCAAGTTTATCTTGAATTAGAGGGCCAGAAGCGAAAAATCCGCCTTTATATGTGTCACCATGATTGCGGTCTTCTTGGATCGTGGTATCCGCACTGATAGTACCATGCCATGTGTTACTATTCTTTTTCGTAATGATGTTAACAACCCCACCTAATGCATCTGCACCATAAAGAGAAGACATCGGTCCACGAATAACCTCTATACGTTCAATAGCTACAGTTGGAATCCAGCTTAGGTCATAATCATTGTGGCGAAAAACTGCGTTTCGTGAATTTACGCGCTTACCATCAACCAAGATCAAGGTGTAGCCGCTTTCCAATCCACGCATACTTACACCTTTGCGGTTATCACCTTCGTCAGTGAATTGGATACCTGGCACTTCACGTAAAATATCAACAAGGTTTTGAACTGGTTTTTTCTCAATATCCTCCTGAGTGATAACTGTGATTGTAGCTGGTGCATCTACATAGGACTCCTTCGATACAGAAGATGCAGTAACAACTATTGTGTCAGAACTTGCAGCATTTACGATAAATGGTACAGAGAGTAGAGATAACGCTGCTACCTTAAATTTTTTTGCCATAGACTCACCAAAGGTTAAATATTAATTAAACAAACATGATAATGTAAATGAGAATTATTCATATTTGAATGATCTTTTCAATAACGGAATGGTTATATATATGACAAAAGTGATCAAACCGGCATATTGGCAAAAAGAGACTTTTCCAAGGACAACTTATTTAGGTGATGACAACATAGGCTTTACGGACCACGTGATTCGGAGCACTAGCCTGTCAAACGACAAAGCTTCTATAGGAAAAATCGAGGGAGGGAGTATTCTTAACACTCAGAAAGCTCCGTTAAATGAACAGAACTTACTTAAAGCAAAGTACCAGATAAAAACTAATGCTCTGTTATTAACCCAAAACAGCGCCCAAAGGTGCTGTTTCAAAAAAGTATCAGTGTATTCTTTATTTTCAAACTGCGGCCTGACCAACCGCAGTTTAAAATTTATCGCTGATTATGATTCACTGAACTGTGGCATTGGCTGCCGGAAACTACGAGTCAGGAAGAACATGTAAATAAGACCAATTCCCGCCCAAATCAAACCTAATTCCATCGATTTTGCTTCCAGATTCACCCACAAAACCCCGACTGTCGCTGCACCCAATAGTGGCAGGATCAGGAAATTCAAGGTGTCTTTCAATGTACAATTACGACGTTCACGAATATAGAACTGGGAGATTACCGACAAGTTAACAAAAGTGAATGCCACCAATGCACCGAAATTGATCAATGCGGTAGCTGTCACCAAGTTCAGACAACCCGCTAAAAGAACAACAACCCCAACCAATATGACGTTGATTGCCGGAGTACGCCATTTCGGGTGAACATAAGCAAATACTTTCTCAGGCAGTACACCATCACGCCCCATCACGTAAAGCAGACGGGAGACCCCTGCATGGGCTGCCATACCGGAAGCCATAACCGTGACACTGGAAAAGATGAGAATAACGTACTGGAATAACGAGCCGGCAACATACAACATAATTTCTGGCTGAGAAGCATCCGGGTTTTTAAACCGAGAAATATCCGGGAAATAGAGTTGTAAAAAATAAGATACAGCGATGAAGATAACACCACCAATGAGTGCGGTCAGGAAAATTGCTTTAGGGACAACCTTGCCTGCATTGGGTGTTTCTTCCGACAAAGAACTAATACCATCAAACCCAAGAAATGAGAAGCAAAGTATCGTCGCACCAGTAATCATCGGAATGAGTTGCGCTTCCTCTGATGTAAATGGCTGAATACTCAGCAACGTTCCCGCACCTTCACCATTATGAACACCACGGATCATCAGCCCAACGAGTATCACCATAACAGCAATCTGAACAATCACAACGATGCTATTGATATTCGCCACGACATTGATGCCACACAAATTAAAGGCTGTCGTAATTACCGCCAACATGATCACAAAGACCCACGGATCAATGCCAGGAAACAGTGCCTGTAAATAAATCGTTGCCAATAAGACATTGATCATCGGCATCAACAGATAGTCCAGTAGAGACGACCAACCGACCATAAATCCAAGATGGGGGTTCATTGATTTTTGTACGTAAGTATAAGCAGAACCCGCTGATGGAAAGCGTTTTACTAATTTTCCATAACTTAACGCTGTAAATAAAACCGCGATCAATGCAATAGCATAAGATGTCGCGACATGCCCACCCGTCAAACCAGAAACAATGCCAAATGTATCAAAAATAGTCATTGGCTGCATATAGGCAAGGCCCATCATGACGACCTGAAACAGAGTCAATGTTCTTCTCAGTTGAACGCGGTTGTCGGCACTGGATTGATTAATACCAAGTGCGGTAGCAGTAGTGGTGGTATTATGCAACATGAGCGAAATCTCCCATAACTTCGATCTGGGTATTAATACAACGACTTAATCGATAGTTACTGGGCTGACTTCGCATCTGTCTATAAACAGAAAAGAAAGAAGAATTGGAATAGGGCGAATTGACAGAGGGACATGCCCCGTAGTCATCGTTGCAGCAACGAGCGCCAATTGGCACCAGTGCAAAAGAGAATAATTGCTCCATGTTTGCATTCCTCAGTACAGCAACCCAATTTCAATGAAGGTTGCTTATGGTCAATATCGATCCGGAACAAAATCCGGCCTCTTGGTGTTGTAAAAAATAACTCAAAGCAAAAAAAATAACTGATGCATATTTACGCACCAGTTATTTTTTAGTGCACGCATTTTGCCCTTCAAGTCCAGAAATAGCAAGCGCGATGGCACTAAAAATTTATTATTTTTTACGACACTACAGAACCTTATGAAGTTAGGCCCTTACTGAGTTAGTGCTGAAACTTAACGCCATCATATCCGTTGATTGGCTTTTGATAAGTATTTAGCACAGAGGAAAACTCTTTGCCATTTAATTTGATTTTTTGAAGTAAAAAATCGTCCCATCATTGTAAAATTGATGACGGGACGATTCTATATGAGGCTTAGATGTTAGGTATAATGATTAATATTTATAAAAAACGAAATATTAATTAGAAGTCATAATTAATACCGATATTGTAACGGCGGCCATCCAGAACGGCATCATGACTTTCTTCAGTGACTCGTTTGTCAAAAACATTATACACTCCACCTAACAAGCGTAGATTTTTAGCCAAGTTATAAGTCACGCCTAAATCGACAAAAGTATAAGAGGGAGTTCCATCTCTCATACTAGAGCGGTATTGATAATTCTTTGTTTTACTGCGGAAATTAATACGAGTCCATGTATCCAATTCAGGTAGGGGCTGCCAGTTTAAGGTTGCATTTGCCATATGTGTTGGCATCTTGTTTAATGGCTGGCCTTTGAACTTACCACTTTTTTGCTCAGAATCGGTATAGGTATAGTTTGCTGCTAATGACAAATCTTTTACGATATCCCAATTCAGGGTGGTTTCGATACCTCGAATATTGGCTTTATCAACATTTATTCGTTTGTTAATAAAATCATAATCCTTACCGCCGAGTTGACAATCTTTTTCGCAGCCTCTGATTTCAGTGATTTTATCTTTAAACGCAGTATTAAATACGGTTACGCCAATATTAAAATTATCTTGATTATTCCAGATAATACTAATTTCTTCATTAATACTTTTCTCTGGCTTGAGATCTGGATTGCCTAAGATCATCCCATTACTGAACCGCCCACCGGTTGCTTGCCCCCAATTAGGCGCAACCTGCCTGATATCAGGGGAACGATAACCGGTGGAAATTCCCCCTTTAATCGTCCATTGCTCATCAGTATGCCAGACCCCATAGAGACGAGGAGTCCAATGCGTACCGAAATTTTGATCCTTATCTAACCGGACTCCGCTAGTCAGAGCAAAATCATTCGTCATTTTCCATTCGTCTTCCAAGACAAGTGCCCAACTCCAGCGAGTTAATTTATTAACATCTTTGGCTGAAGGGAGTTTATTGCCGTTATCTCGTAAATCCTCATAACGATATTGACCTCCGATACTTAACGTGTGGTCATCAAATACCAACGTTGTACGGTTATTGAATACCGTATCATTGTTTGTCATCTCACGTTCAGGATTACGAGACTCATCTCTTTGAATATAAGATGTCATGGTACCAAAGTCATAAGTACCCTGATGAGTGATGGAATAATTATTACGCTTATAACGACTTGTATCATTTTTACACGATTTTGGCTGACAGTCGCGTGTCTTGCCAATCGTTGAATCGCGATCTTGTTCATAGCGACCCGCTTCAAAAGTAAAATCATTTTTCTCATCTGGCGTTAAAGAGAGCGCCACTGCACCGTTACGCATCTCTTGCTCTCTAAATCCACCTAAGAATTTATCTTCATTACGATGCGAATATAGGCCATTCACCCTCAATCCCAGCAATCCTTCAATAACTGATCCGGCAGCATAAATACTATTCTGATAGCTATTACCCGAATTTTTACTTTCAGTTAAGGTAGCATCTGCTCTCACACTTAAATGCCATTCTTTCTGCGCCTTGCGAGTAATCACATTAATCACACCGCCCATCGCATCAGAACCATATAGAGAAGACATCGGTCCCCGCACCACTTCAATGCGTTCAATGGCGGCCAACGGTGGTAACCACCCTTGCTCAATGCCCGAACCATCACTATTTGGACGAGTGCCACGTGTATCAACACGCTTACCATCAACCAGGATCATGGTATATTTGGACGCCATACCACGGATACTGATGTCGCTGCTGCTACCACCGCCGGTAACAACTACACCCGGTACATCTTTCAGGGCGTCCGTCACATCACGATAGGCTTTAGTTTCCAGCTCTTCACGGCTAACCACTGAAATAGAAGCCGGTGCATCTTCAATTTCTTGCTGGAAACCTGCGGCAGTGGTGACAACAATTTTATCTTCACCATGATTAGCCGCTAAAACAGTACTGGATGAAATAGCAGCAACAATACCTAATACAACTTTTTTCTTTGCAAAAACAGCCATTCCCGACTCTCCAAAAGGTAGAATAGTATTATTTAAACCAATATGGATAACCGACATATGCTCACAACACAGGGATAATTAATTACCCCTGTAAGTGTTATATTTAATAAATGACACTTTAGTTCCATTAAGGTGATTTATCGCTTTTATTATTTTAACTCGCTAATTCCGTTACTAAACCATCAATTAATACTTGCGGTATTCCCTGAGAACAATGTTCAATCCGGCCTTTAATACCATAAACCTCTGCCAGACTACTTGGCGTAATAACCTGCTCAGGTATACCTTGGGAAATTAATTTACCTTTTTTTAGCATTAACACATGGTCACCATGACGCAATGCAATATTAATATCGTGAACAACAACAATGGTAATAATGTTACGGCGGCGCGTTTCACGTGCGACTAAATCCATGACATGGTACTGGTAGTTTAAATCCAGTGCACTTAACGGTTCATCCAATAATAACAACGTCGGGTGACGAATTAATGATTGAGCCAATCCAACCAACTGCTTCTGACCACCCGATAATTGATCCAAGTAGCTGAATGCCAAATGCTCAATACCAAGCTGGCGTAACAGTTCCATGACGCCTTGTTCATATTGGCTATTACTCACGCCACCTGATGCCCGTTGCGCGACAATCACCGATTCCAATACATGAAGATGCACACCCGCGGGTAATGATTGCGGCAAATAAACCACGTTTTGGGCACGTTGGGCAAAATTCATCTTCATCAAATCCTGCCCGTCCAACAGCAGTTCACCACTGGCTTTATTCAGCCCCGCCAGCGAACGCAGAAGTGTCGATTTACCACAACCATTCGGCCCTAACAAGACGGTGATTTGACCACGGGGCAAAGAGTTAACATCCAGATTTTCAATCACGGGATGTTTCGGATATCCCGCTGTCAAGCCATTGATTTTTAGCCCCTGATTCATACATTCCCCCTATGACGTAAAACGATGCTAAGGAAGAAAGGCACACCGACCAGCGATGTCACAATCCCAACCGGGATGATCACGCCGGGGATCAGGTTCTTGGAGGCAATGGATGCCATCGATAAAACGAGTGCACCAATCAATGCACTCGCCGGCAGGAAGAAACGATGATCTTCACCAAACATCATTCTGGCGATATGGGGAGAGATCAATCCAATAAACGCAATCGGGCCAACAAAGGCAACCGCCAAGGCGGTCAGGATACTGATACGCAGCAATGTTCCCAAGCGAAGGCGGCTAATATTAATGCCAAAGCTGATCGCACGATCTTCTCCCAGACGCAATGCGGTCAATTTCCAGGCATTGCTCATTGAGACAGGCATAATGACAGAGAACACAAGCAACATGATGCCCAATTTTTCCCACGTCGCCCTGCCAAGGCTACCCATTGTCCAGAAAACCAGCCCCTGTAAGGTGTCTTCCGTCGCGATAAATTGCATCATTGAAATCAACGACTCGAAGGTAAATACCATCGCAATGCCGAACAATACAACACCTGAGGTTGACACTTTTGTCCAACGGGTAATGCCATCCAGCATCAGGGCCGCTAATAATGCAAAGAGAAAAGCGTTTGCGGAAATAAACCACTGGTCTGGTATGCCCGGAATGCCAATCCCCGCTACAATCGCTAACGCCGCACCAAAAGAAGCGGCATTGGAAACGCCCAAAGTAAATGGGCTGGCCAACGGGTTATTCAGAATGGTCTGCATTTCAGCACCGGCCAATCCAAGTGACAGGCCGATCACTACCGCCATCAGGGCATAGGGTAATCGAATATCCCAAACAATCACCCGGGTTGCTGCATTAACACTTTCTGGTGAAACCAGTGTTTGCCAGAGGGCTTGCAGTGATAACCCTGATGGCCCCAGTGTAAAGTCCAGTACAATGGAGGTGCTAATCGCCAAGACGATGAATAATATCCATGCAATACGCCGGCGCAGGATATGGCGATAATGTGCTTTTATGTCGCACTCATTCAATTGCTGTTTCACCATTGGCATAGGCTCGGTAGTGACGCTCATTTTTATTACCTGTTACTGCTTATTTTTCGCTGACCCAATACGTACCTGCTGGCTCAATCGCCAAGAACTTATGGTGAAGTTCTTTCAATGTTTGTTGCGGATCTAAACCAGCAAATTTTTCAGGATAGAACCATTTAGCGAAAACTTGAGTCACAACAACATTGTAAGGAGAGTTATAGTAGTGGTGCCAAATCCCATAGCTACGCCCTTCTTTCACCGCAGTTAAGTTATTGATACCTTTACGTTCAGTGATCTCTTTTAAGCCAGCACGAGCAGTATCGGCAGACGTTTGTGCGCCCATTTTGATCCCTTCGCCTTTGTCACCGGGGTCTTGTGCACCACTTGCAATGTAAATATACGGATCTTCCGCAATGACTTTTTCCAGATTCATGGTTCCCAATGGAGAAGGCAGGACTGCTTTGGCGATATTTTTGCCGCCCGCCAAATCAATAAAGTCCCCCATATTGCCGTTACCTGCTGTACCGCAGCAATCTTCACTAGAACCGGCTCTTAATTCAATAAATACAGAAGGCTTCTCGGCGTCGGGGATACGATCCGTAATATCCGTGACTAATTTTAGATTTTTTTCATAAAAATCCGCGTAAGCGTTGGCCTGCTCTTCACGATGCAAGACTTTGCCCAGCATACGGATGCTAGGTAAGGTATTTTTCAGGGGATCGTTGCGGAAATCGACAAAAACAACGGGAACACCTGCTTTTTCCAACTGCTGCACCAGCTCACTGTTTTTCCCCGGCCCATGTCCGGACAGGCCAAAAATGGCAACATCAGGGGTGAGGGTCAGCACTTTTTCGGCGCTAACACTGTCAGCGCTGGTGTTACCAATCAGAGGGATATTATCTATTTCAGGAAATTTAGCTTTATAAACAGCGTAAGTTTGTGGGTCCAATTTACGGAAATCACCTTGCCAACCCGCGATACGAGCCAGAGGTTTATCCCCTTCCAGTATGGCAACAGAATGGAACAGACGGCCTTCACCCAACAAGATACGGTTGACTTTTTCTGGCACCTCAACGGTACGCCCAGCAACGTCAGTGACTGTTTCAGCCCAGGATGCAAAACTTGCCATCATGGCAGAGCCTGCCATTAGGCTGATACTCATACTTTTCACGACTGTTCGAAATACAAATTTCACTTTAGTTAGCCTCTTCATACAACAATTGTGGCGCTAACAATAAAGCAAATAAGAATACTTATCAATGCGATTGGAATGCTATAGCCTAAATTTACCTGCGGTATTCTTCTTCTAACCCCATGAAAAATAAAAACTGCCAATTCCATCACAGAACAGGCAGTCTTTTGCAAAACAAAATCAACAATAGTTTAATTCATAAATATCATTTCATTGATAGTTTATTAACAAACTATTCCTTATCAGTATATTTGAATGTGGGAAATTCCATTTCACTGTACTTAACGAAATGGGTTTTCTTTTTCAACTTGTAGCCAAGCCAAATCAGCAGGAATAGCGGGATACCAATGTAAGTCGCGGTCACGCCGTACCAATCGATCTTATCTTGCAAAAATGCCTGATAATTTTGGCCTAAGGTGATAATCAAACATAAAATAAAAGCAAAAATTGGCCCAAGAGGGAAGAAACCGGAGCGATATGGCAGATCATTTATATCCAAGCCTTGGGCAATATAGCCTTTGCGAAAACGGTAATGACTGATGGCAATGCCGAGCCACGCGATAAACCCGGTCATACCTGAGGTGTTCAGTAACCACAAATAGACGGTTTGGTTACCAAACATGGAGCTAAGGAAACACAAGCCGGCGACCACGGTTGTCACATAAAGCGCGTTACGCGGAACACCACCTTTAGACAGGTGACTAAAAATTTTCGGCGCCTTACCCTCTTTTGCCAGCGTGAACAGCATACGGGTCGAAGCGTACATTCCCGAATTTCCCGCTGACAGTACCGCCGTCAATATCACCGCATTCATGACCGCCGCCGCTGATAATAAACCGGCATTTTCAAAGACCAGTGTGAATGGGCTGACACTGATATCTTTCACGCCATTGCGCAGCAAACTAGGATCAGTATAAGGAATGATCAGGCTAATGATTAAAATAGCAAACACATAAAACAATAAGATGCGCCAGAATACCTTACGCACAGCACGGGGAATATTTTTCGCCGGATCTTTAGATTCCCCTGCGGTAATACCGATTAGCTCTGTTCCTTGAAAAGAAAAACCGACAATCATGGCGACCCCAATCATAGCGGCAAAGCCCCCCGCAAAAGGCGCGTCATCAATACCCCAATTATGCCAGCCTGCACCTTCAGCCCCCTGCATGATGCCGGTAATCATGAGAATACCCACAATAATGAAGACAATCACCGTGGAGACTTTGATCAAGGAGAACCAATATTCCGCTTCACCAAACCCTTTGACGGAAATGAAATTCAACAGGAAAATCAGGCCAAGGAACAAGGCACTCCATACCCAACCGGGAACATCATCAAACCAATAGCCCATCACCAATTGTGCGGCAACAAGGTCAACCGCAATCGTTACTGCCCAGTTGTACCAATAGTTCCATCCCAGCGCGAAACCAAAACCTTCATCAACATATTTGGAACCATAAGTTGAAAATGACCCTGAAACCGGCATGAACGCGGCTAATTCGCCCAAGCTAGTCATTAAGAAATAAACCATCAAGCCAATTAATGCATAAGAAAGTAAGGCTCCACCCGGGCCAGCCTGAGAAATTGTTGCGCCAGAAGCAACGAATAACCCTGTGCCAATTGATCCACCGATGGCAATCATGGCCATATGTCGTGCTTTTAATTCACGGCGCAGAGTTGTTGGGGCCTGATCCCGCGGCATGCTTTCTTCTTGAGACATTCTATTCCCATATCATCCGAAATAAATTTAATCCGGAATTGTAACAAATCCTCGTCTCCAGAATAGCAGTGATTCGTGGTTATAAGATACCTTCATAATCCATAGCCAATTATTAGCTACACAATTATATTCTCAATATTAGTGACAGTAACTCAGCAACTTCTTTAATGCATTGGACATATGTTTCTGGCGATGGTAAATCAGGTACAGGGTGCGATTGAGGCTCAGTCCGGGAATGACAAGTTCAGATAAGGTGCCATTTTTCAGTTGTTCTTGGACAACCCGCCGGGAAAGGCAACTGATCCCCATCCCATATTGAACCGCATGTTTGATGGCTTCTGAATTCCCCAACTCCATCGCGATATTGAATCTGGGCATTTGTGAAAATAAAAGATGGTCCAGAACTTCCCTTGTGCCTGAACCTTTCTCCCGCAATATCCAGGGTGCCTTGATCAAATCTTCTATCCCCAACACATGTTGTAACAGCGGGCTTTCTGGAGAAGAAAAAATGATCAACTCGTCTTTCATCCACGGTTGGGTAATTAATTCAGGATCGTGACACAATCCCTCAATCAATCCCAAATCAACACGAAACTCAGCAACGGCCTTTATCACATCGCCGGTATTGCTGATATTCAATTCCAGAGGTGTCTCAGGATAATCCTGACGATATCTCGCCAACATCTCCGGCAACATATAATTGCCAATCGTGCTGCTGGCCGCTAACCGCAATGCACCCAATTCAAGTTTGAAAAGCTGCTCCACTTCACCGGCCTGTTCAAGCAATGCCAATGCCTTGGGATAAAGCAAACGCCCATGTTCATTGGTCACCAGACGTTTTCCGACTCTATCAAACAGTTGTACACCCAACTGCCCTTCGAGATCGGTTAGTGAAGCACTCACCGCAGATTGTGATAACGCCAACTGCTGAGAAGCCTGTGTCGTTGAACCACTTTTCAGAACTTCTGCAAAAATTTCCAGTTGTCTCAGAGTGATACGCATGTGGCCTCACGGGAAGCAAAATAAGATAGGAAGGTAGTCTTGATTTTAGACAGTATTATGCAACTTAACAAAAGTTACCCTTAATTAATCTGTTTTGGTAGTTATAGATACAAATATTATCAATTTTATTGATTTTAAAATCTTCTCTATGCTTATGCTTAAAATGTATAAGCCTATAGAGCCGCCACGATGTCTGAAAATCTGTCTGAAACTCAAGTAGGGGAATTTATCAGAACTCAGCAAAATACCGCAGCAAAATTCATTCCCGGTATTCTGTTAACCGCCGTCCTGACGGCGATCGCTATCTATATCGGAACGCTTCCTTGGTTTATCAATATGGGATTGGGCGTTCTGACACTGGCTATCCTATTAGGGATGGTGATCGGCAACACCTTGTATCCCTTGTTAAAATCGACCTGTGATAGCGGTATCCATTTTTCCAAGCACTACCTGCTGCGAGCCGGCATCATTCTTTATGGATTTCGCCTGACGTTCCAACAAATCACGCAGGTCGGCGCAACGGGGATATTGATTGATGTCATCATGCTTTCTTCAACATTTTTTATCGCATTATGGATTGGGCGGGCTTTTTTTCGACTGGATAACCAAACCGTGATCCTGATTGGCGCCGGAAGCAGTATTTGTGGCGCTGCTGCGGTGATGGCAACCGAACCCGTTGTCAAAGCGACCTCCAGTCAAGTTGCCGTCGCCGTCTCTACGGTAGTTATTTTTGGCACACTCGCCATTTTTGTTTATCCGTGGTTTTATCAACTCAATACCCATTACCAATGGTTTAATTTTTCTCAGGAAACATTTGGTATTTTTTCCGGCTCAACGGTTCATGAAGTCGCCCAAGTCGTTGCCATTGGGCATACATTGGGAAGCGAGGCCGAAAATGCCGCCGTTATCAGTAAAATGATCCGTGTCATGCTATTGGCCCCTTTTCTATTACTGCTTTCCGGCTATCTCAGTCGCCTAAACGTTAAAAATGGCAATCTACGCCAAGAGAAATCGCCGATCACGATCCCGTGGTTTGCGGTGTTTTTTATTGTCACTACGGGCGTTAACTCTTTTCATTTATTCCCGGAACCTCTGGTTAACTCGATCATTGCTGCTGATACCATTATGCTGGCAATGGCGATGGTGGCTTTAGGGCTAACCACGCATATCAGTGCCATCCGTCAAGCCGGGGTTAAACCCATTTTATTAGCACTCATTTTGTTTGTCTGGTTAGTCGTGGGAGGGTTAATCGTCAATCAAGGCACTCAGTATTTATTGCGCTAACTTAAATTGACTTCTTCCGCCAAAATTTTCTCAACAGGGCGAACAATGCCATAATGACGAAAACACAGGAGAAAATAAGATGAAATTTGTTGGAGCCCATGTGAGTGCCTCAGGCGGTGTTGATCAGGCCGTGATCCGTGCCCATGAATTAAACGCAACGGCCTTCGCCCTGTTCACGAAAAATCAACGCCAATGGTATGCCCCGCCGTTATCGGCAGAGGTCATCGATAAATTTAAAGCGAATTGTGAACGTTACGGTTATGGTAGCCGACAAATCCTGCCCCATGACAGCTACCTCATCAACCTGGGTCATCCTGAAGCAGACGGTCTGGAAAAATCCCGGGCGGCGTTTCTTGATGAGATGCAACGTTGTGAGCAGCTCGGCATCGGTTTACTGAATTTCCATCCGGGCAGCCACCTCAAAAAAATTGACATTGATAAATGCCTCGCCCGTATTGCGGAATCCATTAATATTACGTTGGATAAAACACAAGGTGTCACTGCCGTGATCGAAAACACCGCCGGGCAAGGCACCAACCTTGGGTTCAAATTCGAACAACTGGCGGCAATTATTGAGGGTGTCGAAGACAAAACGCGTGTTGGAGTCTGTATTGATACCTGTCACGCTTTCGCAGCAGGTTATGATTTACGGACTGAAAAAGATTGCGCTGAGACTTTCAACGCATTCGATAAAATCGTTGGGTTCAAGTACCTTAAAGCCATGCACCTGAACGATGCCAAGAGCGAATTTTCCAGCCGTGTTGACCGGCATCACAGCCTGGGTGAAGGCAATATCGGTAAGCTCCCTTTCAGCTATATCATGAAAGATGACCGTTTCAATGGCATTCCCTTGGTGCTTGAAACGATCAATCCTGATATTTGGGATCAAGAAATTGCCTGGCTAAAATCCCAACAAAATTAACTACCTGACAGAAATTAACTCGATCTTCGACATCATTGATGCAAGTTCAGTGCGGCTTTTAATCCCAACATTCGGCTGGCTAACCGTGAGTGCAGAAACTGCGGTTGCCAGACGCAATGTATGTTCACTGGATTCACGCATCAGCAAACCGTAAACCAATCCACCGACCATAGAATCCCCTGCCCCCACGGTGCTGACCACTTCACAATGTGGCGGTTTTGCCAACCATGTCCCGGAGGCATTCACCCATAATGCGCCCTGTTCTCCCAGTGAAATGACAACGTGGGCGATCCCTTTATTGCGCAATTCGTGGGCGGCATCAATCACGCTGTTCAAATCCGCTAATGGCTTACCCGCCCAAATCTCCAGCTCATGCTGATTGGGTTTGACCAGCCAAGGGGATGCCTTAAGGCCGGCAACAAGCGCTTCACGGCTACTGTCAAAAATAACGCAGGGACAGATCTGCCGTAATTGCATCATCCAATCTGCAAACGACTCTGCTGTGATCCCTTCGGGCAAACTACCACTGACAACAACCATATCGAACTGCCCCAGCCAGGTCAGAGAATCACTGACAAACCGATTCCACTCTTCTTCTGTCACACGAAAGCCCGAAAAATTGAAATCCGTCACTTCACCCTGTTTTTCGGTCAGTTTGACGTTAATGCGCGTTCGCCCAGAGACGAAATGGAAGCGATTTACCATCTTGTTTTCGCTGAAAAACTGTTGAAATCCTTCCTGATTCTCTCGTCCCAGAAAACCGCTGACAGTCACATCAATGCCTAAATCACGCAGTACCTTCGCAACATTATTTCCCTTACCCGCAGCGTGAAGCCCTGCCGTCTGTACACGGTTAACATGTCCCTTAACAATATCTGGGCATAAGCCAACTAAATCATAAGCTGGATTTAAGGTAATTGTGGCAACTCGGCGGCTCATCTTGCCCGGTGTCTCCTGAATAGACAGTCATAAGTAACATTAAGATTTATCTGTTATTTATAACATCAAAATTGAATCGTTTCAGTTAAAATTACTGCGTGTTTGATCATTGTGTTATCACTGATCAAGTGTTACCACTAAACTGGTAAACCTTTCATTATGTTATTACAACCTATCTGAACTCACGTGAGCAGGTATTAACCGGAGGAATATCAGTGCCAGTTGTTGTCGGAGTCGGTGTCGTTATCATTAACGATAAAGGTGAAATTCTACTGGGCAAACGAACCAGCCAGCATGCACCATACTGGTCAATTTTCGGTGGTCATGTTGATCCTGGCGAAACCTTTGAAGAATGTGCTATTCGTGAAATTAAAGAAGAGATTGATCTCACAATCCAAGATCCCAAAGTTTATGCTATTTGCAATAATCTCGAAACGTATCACAAGGAAGGAAAGCACACTGTTTCAGTCTGTTTACTGGCGCAGTATACCGGAGGTGAACCGAAATTAATGGAACCTGAGAAGTGTGAACAATTAATGTGGTGTGATCCTAACCATCTCCCCGAACCTCATTTTGAAGCCAGCCGCAATGCCATCAAATTATGGCAAGAAGCACAATTCTATTCCGCAAGTTAATAATCATCGCCCTTCAGGCAGGTTTTCACTGATAACCTGCCTTATCTTTGTAGGCAAAATGCGACAAAAGCAGTTTGATTATTTTTCTTAATTATTTGTTTACACATATAATTTATTAATGTATCTTCGCGCTAGTACAAGGTAACACCATTCATCAGGGAGTCTATATGACCATTGAGGTAACGCAAAATTTGAAACGCCCCTCCATATTTGGTGGCGCTATGATCATTGCCGGTACTGCTGTCGGTGCGGGTATGTTTTCCATTCCAATTGTCACATCAGGTGTCTGGTTTACCGGATCAATCATTTTGCTGTTGTATACCTGTGCATGTATGTATTTCTCTGGTCTGATGATTCTGGAAGCCAATATGAATTACCCTGTCGGCTCCAGTTTCCATACGGTCACTAAAGATTTGCTAGGCAAAGGCTGGTGTTCTCTCAATGACTTATCCATCGCCTTCGTTTTGTATATCTTAACTTATGCGTATATTTCAGCCGGTGGCTCCATCCTTGCTCACAACATTGAGAATATTATCCCGCTGCCTCAATCAATATCTGGCTTATGTTTTGCGTTTATTGTTGCCTTTATTGTTTGGTTATCCACGAAAGCCGTCGATCGCTTAAGCACCATCTTGATAGGTGGCATGGTCATTACCTTTGTTATGTCTGTCGGTGGTATGTTTACCGAAGTGAAGCCCGTTATCTTATTTGATCAAGCCAATACCAACCCAGACTATTTACCTTATGCTTTAATCGCCCTGCCTTATTTACTGGCCTCATTTGGTTTTCACGGTAACGTGCCGGGGTTAGTTAAGTATTACCATAAAGACAGTCAGGCTGTCACACGCAGCTTGCTATACGGGACACTGATAACATTAGTGATTTACATTTTATGGCAGTACGCTATTCAGGGAAATATTCCGCGCGAAGCCTTCAAGCAAATTATTGCTGATGGCGGTAATATTGGTAACTTACTGCAACAGATGGATAATACTTCTGATAATACCACCATAACCCAACTGTTAAATGCCTTCTCCTATATGGCCTTATCGAGTTCATTCTTGGGAGTATCATTAGGGCTGTTTGATTATCTGGCAGACTTCTTTAAATTTGACGATTCGCAACAAGGGCGTTTTAAAACCGCATTGGTGACATTCGTTCCCCCTACGGTATTAGCACTGATTTTTCCAAATGGTTTCCTGTATGCCATCGGCTTTGCGGGTCTGGCCGCGACCATTTGGGCGGTTATTGTTCCGGCTTTAATGGCACGAGCCAGCCGTAAACGCTACCCAACCGCCAGCTACCGGGCACCGGGTGGTAATTTTTTGATTATCTTTGTTATTCTGTTCGGTCTGATAAATGCGCTGGCACACATTCTCTCGTTGTTTGATTTGTTGCCGGTTTATCGTTAATGTTTCCCTCCTGCCTCAGTATTTTTACTGGGGCATTCATTCACCTCTTGCCTAATAGGCCGACTGCGAGTAATTTTGTCGCCACTCAAATATTCATTCCACTATTTCCTTGTTGTTACGGAAGGTATCTATGGCTAAAGCCAATGAAATTAAGCGCGGGGCTGCAATCAGCTACAATGGAAAGCTATTATTAGTTAAAGACATCGATATTCAGTCACCCAGCGCACGGGGTGCCAGCACGCTATATAAAATGCGTTTTACTGATATTCGTACTGGTCAGAAAGTGGAGGAACGTTTCAAAGGTGATGACATTCTTGAAACCATTACGTTAACACGCCGTGGTGTAAGTTTTTCCTATATTGATGGTGATGAATATATCTTTATGGATGATGAAGATTTCACGCCTTATCACTTCAAGCAAGACCAAATCGAAGAAGAATTGCTATTTATTCCTGAAGAAGGTTTACCAGGAATGCAAGTCCTGACAATGGATGGACAATTATTAGCCCTTGAATTACCTCAAACGGTTGATATGGTCATTGAAGAAACATCGCCAGGTATCAAAGGCGCCTCAGCAAGTGCCCGCACTAAACCCGCTAAAATGAGTACAGGATTAACTATCCAGGTTCCTGAATATTTGAGTTCAGGCGAAAAAATTCGCATTCATATTGCAGAGCGTCGCTATATGGGACGTTGTGACTAATTCTTTATCCTTAAATCTGAGTTGCCCTTTTGACGAGAATAACGCTCGGAGCAAAGAGCAACTCATCTTCTATGATGACGTTAGAAATAATCCACATTAACAATTGCCACACGTTTCTGATCATCAGTCCACTTCACGCTGGAAACACCTATGTTACCAGGGAGCATGACTTTGTCTTTCGTTTTTTGCGTTGAAATGATTTGCTTAACCGTCAGATTCTTACCTAATCGATAGCAAGAGATATTGGCATGAGTGTTTGATGCTTGAGTTTCTGATACAACAACCTGACATCCGGGGTCAACAATCGCACCTGAAAACCGAATGACGCCTCCTTCAGATTCGGCATATCCATAAGAAAGCCATGGAACCAATAAACAACTAATTAACAGCTTACGATAATTTTTCATGGTTACCTCACTTTCGTTTTTCCATTAACTAAAACTCAGCTACCTTTTATTCCTTCATCTCCATAATAACTATTTCACGTGAAAAAAATACGACATTGAGCGCTTTTATTGATAAATATCAAAGGTGATTTTTTAACTAAAAAAATATACACATTATTATTGTTGATTAATTAAAAAAACTGTTATTAGTCATCATTATTTGAGCTAACTCACAGATAAGTTTATTGTTTTTATTTTATATTGTTTGGATAAAATAAATGAAATAATCATGATACTTCCATATAACATTTAATGATAAGTTATAATAACGATGCCCAATTCCTTATTTTTTCCCACCCATCTTATATCTTCTTTTCCGATATGTTTTTCAATTGATAATGGAAAGTTACTATCCTTTTGATATTCTATCACTTTATTTTGCTTTAATTGTTTACCATTATACCAACAGACTACCTCAGTATGGTCTTCATCCCAACTAACCTGGCATGGAGGATCAACGATAGCACCATGGAAATAAATAGCGCCAGAGCTGGAGGTTGACGGAGAATTCGCCACTATAGGGTAAGATAAGGACATGAACAAAAAAGTCGTCATTTTTCGTAACATAAGCATTCAACCTCCACTACAGGTATTATTATCTTTTTTCAACTTCAGCTTCGCGCTAATTTGAAAACCAGATAATGGTGTAACGCTTTGCTATCTATATAACGTCAAATGAGATACTTTCTTTATATTTTTTATTAACACAAGCCAAAATTCGATATAATATGCTAACAAATTAGGATATGAAGGAATCAATTTGTGGTTATTTAATAATAGTCAGACATCGACATTGCACCAAATATATATTATCGGTACTGTCATGGGGATTTAGCTATTTTTTCGATAGTATCCAATGGTGATTACGCTTTACCATAAATTTTGCTATAGTCCCTTCCCGGGTTAATTTGTCTACCAAACCCCACTTTATGTGTTAAATAACGAGCTAAATAGGTATCCCATGACTCGCAGTCACCCATTCGCTATACTTATTCTCAATCTCCTTGGTATTGCCCTGTTCCTCTCATGGTACCTGCCTGAGAACCACGGCTTTTGGTTCCACATTGATTCTTCTATTTTTTATTTTTTCAACGAAAAATTGCTGCCTGACTCAAAATTTGCTCTCTTTGTCGCTATCGCAAATGTCAGGGCATTTGATGTCATATCACTTTTATGTATGGGTCTGCTTTATTACAGTGCATTTCGCAAACAGGATTATGCAGGCAAGCGCCGGCTTTTCATGGTTGGCCTGGTGATGCTGATCTCAGCCGTTATCATTAATCAAATCGGACATCAAATCCCCGTCAGCCGCCCAAGCCCGACACTGACATTTGAGCATGTTAATCGCATAAACGAAATGACCAGTTGGCATACAAAAGATGCTTCCAAAGACAGTTTCCCTGGTGATCACGGGTTAATGCTCTTAATTTTCAGCAGCTTTATTCTGCGTTATATCTCCCGTGGGGCATTCTGCATTGCTCTGCTGATTATGATCGCTTTTGCCCTTCCTCGCATTATGGCTGGTGCTCACTGGTTTACAGATGTTGCAGTAGGTTCTTTGTCTTTGACACTGATCGGCATGAGCTGGATACTACTAACCCCATTAAGTGACATTATGGCAACAGGATTAGACAAAAAATTACCACATATTAAACGCGGTAGTTAAGGTCATAATATTGAGGAGAGACTTGTTATCTCCTCAATATCACAGTCTATCTATCAGAGCCGTATAAAATAATAACAAATTACTCTAACCCATTAGTTATTAATCTGTTTTTTTCTGTAAAAAATTCTTTTTGTCTCTCGCTTTTTACGCTTTATTTCAGTAATCTTTCCTGCGTCCTGTGTATTAAAATAATACGTTTTGTAAAGATACTAATAAAATGTGTTGCTTCGCACACTTTATGGACTAATAATTTGTTAATTCATCATTTTTTGACTAGGCTTTAGAACATTTAGTGTTTTCATTTTTCATGGTGGTGATAAGTCACTTGAAGGACTGCAAGGGAAAATCAATAAATGGTTAAATCCAGACCGATACTGAGATACATCTTGCGGCTGATACCCGCAGTCATAGTGGCAGCCGCACTGACCGCATGTAGTTCACCAGATTCCAGCCTACGCAATAAACAAACTGAGACGCATACAGTAAACACTCAAAAGCATTATTTACTGCAAGCATCTCAGGATGAGTTTGAAACTCTGGTTAACAACTTAGATATTAAGTCTAAAATACTTAATCAATATGCAGACTGGAAAGGTGTAGCCTATCGGCTTGGGGGGAATACCAAACGCGGTATCGATTGTTCTGCTTTTGTGCAACGTACTTTCCATGATCAATTTGGCTTGGAGTTACCACGTTCCACATTAGAACAACAAAATGTAGGTCAAACCGTGAACCGTGCTAAATTGCGGGCTGGTGATTTGGTGCTGTTTAAGACAGGGCGCCGTATGCGTCATATCGGTATCTACATCGGCAATAATCAATTTGTCCATGCTTCAACCAGTAACGGGGTCATCGTTTCCAAATTGACCGATACTTACTGGAGCAAACGTTACTACGGTGCCAGACGCGTGTTATCAGATAATATAAAACCCTCAGTATAACTGACACCTAAGACGTTTTTCTCTTGCAGACATTAAAAAACGCTTCTCTTTAAGAAGCGTTTTTTATCAATGGGTAAAGTTATAGTGGATACAGCGCGGTTATATTTTCTGCAATTGCAGCACCCAGCGTCTTTAAACGACATATCACTGCACTCTCATCTTCCTTAGCAAAAAACAAACAGGGTTCCTCTTCCCACTCAATCACAGTACTTAGTATCTGCATATCAGCAATAGACTGATTTATAGCGTACAAAATTTCCCGTGCTTTTTCGCCTTCATGGCTTAATAATTTCAGCCCCATCAGGCTATTTCTTAAATCTGTTTCTTCTGCTGGTAAAATCTCAACTTTTGTACCAACAAAACCTGCTGACCACCGATAACTTTGCGGCAGTCTATGTACTACCGAAAGTTGGATATTATTCACGCATCATTCCTATCAGAAACAACATTAATACATCTAACCACCAACGGTAGATTATCGATTCGTCAAAACCGAATAACCACCCAACCAAAAAGTAAACAAAAGGTTAAAATAAAAATCGCATTACCGCACTTACTTCATTTCCCACTTCAAAAAAAGTGCGACTTAGCTCGCATTTTATATATATTTATACTGTTTAGGTAAAAAATTCAACTTATTTTTATGCAAAACAGCAACTTTTTATTCAAAATTTATTTACATATCTGTTTTTTCCAAACGCCACTGAATGACAATGAAAAAATAACCTTTTTATTTACAATGAATTAAATAATGACAACGCTATAACCTTCCACAACCATAAAGCCGACACAATATATTAACAAAAAACCAACACTTAAGCACTGTCTGGATGTGATAAATTAACAAATGCCTATATTTGTTTGATGATTACTCGATATTTTCTGTTTATCAGATCAGATAGCAGCATCGTTAAAAATTCTATAAACAAAAGGCCATCCCATACTGGCAGATGACCTTTAAAAATATCTTATATTTGACCTTAATGATTTCTGAATCATGGCCATTTCTTCGACTATTTACGATACTGATTCTTTATGCGACTTATCACGTGCATAGATAATCAGCATCATTGCTAATATCACGCATAATGCCATTGAGCCGACCATCGGCCAGGCATTTTCCTCAGGCAATAAAGACAAAATAGCCCCTACGGATGCGGCAATACCAAAACGGATAGTTCCAGCCAGCGAAGAGACTGTCCCCGCCATATGGGGATAATCATCCAATACGACAGCCATCGTGTTAGACGTAATCATAGAAATACCGCTGATATAAATCGCAACCCCCATAACCAGAGAAACAAATCCCAGATCAAACAGGGTACTAAACAGCAACCACAATCCCATGACAAATTGGACAAATAGCCCAATATGTAACATTTTCAATGGCCCATATTTGCGAACACACTGGCTATTGATCGTTGCCATGATGAACAGAAAAATAATATTCAGCCCAAAATAGTAACCGAAATGCTGTGCAGGGACACCGTTTAGCTTGATGTAAACAAATGCACCCACACTGAGAAAAGAGAACATTCCCGCGAAAGAAAACCCACTTGCCAAGATATAACATAATACTTGGCGTTGCCGGAATAGCATAACAAACTGCCTCAAGGTAGTTTGTAAGTGAAATTTCTGCCTTTTCTCTTTCGGTAACGTCTCTTTTATGAAAAGGGCAACCAGAACGACCGCAATGACGGCAACAATGGCAATCGACCAGAAAATAGCATGCCAGTTGAACCATACCATCAACATCCCACCTAACATGGGCGCCAATAAGGGTGCGATAATCATCACTAATGTCACAAAAGACATGCTGCGGGAAAATTCTTCTTTTGTGAACCGATCACGCATCAGGGCGTTGATGACAACACTGGCTGCCGCAGCAGAAAATCCATGCAAGAAACGCATGGCAATAAAAGTATCAATCTCTTGTGCCAAAGCACATGCAGCAGAAGAGATGGCAAAAACAATGACACCTCCCAAAATAACGGGTTTGCGCCCTAAGCTATCCGACATTGGTCCATAAATCATTTGACCAATAGCAAAGCCCAAAATATAGCTGCTCAACGTCATTTGCACCAAACCATCACTGACAGCAAAATTCTCAGCAATTGTTGGCATACTCGGCAAATACATATCAATTGCCAATGGCATTAGCATAGAAAGCAAACCAAGGATTAACACTAATCCCAAATAGGACAAACGCTGTTGTTGCACGCAGTTACTCCTGAATCAATTGAAAGATAAAAATTAAGGTGTTGGCATTTGTATACTATTGATTTCACTCTCAGTCAGCGCGCGATACTCTCCTGGCTCCAATTCTCGGTCGAGATAAATTTCGCCGATCCGCTCCCGATGAAGTGCAACAACATGATTTCCTACTGCGGCAAACATCCGTTTTACTTGGTGATAACGTCCTTCACTGATGGTCAAACGAACACATTGTGGCTCGAGAATTTCCAGTTGTGCGGGTTTTGTCAGCGTTTTCTCCCCGTTTAACTGTACTCCCGCCAAGAATTTTTGTTCAGTATCCTCCGAGACGGGATGTTCTAATGTCACAAGGTAGGTTTTCTCGCAGTGATGTTTGGGGGATGTAATACGGTGTGACCATTGACCATCATCAGTCAACAAAACCAACCCAGTCGTGTCGATATCCAAACGCCCTGCGGAATGTAATTTATGGGCAACAGGCTCATCGATAAAATACAAAATTGTCGGATTTGACGGATCATCTGTCGAACAGACGTATCCTCGAGGCTTATTCAACATAAAATAACGCGAACCATTTAATTGCTGCAATATCGTGCCATCGTAAGCGACTTGCTGATCGGACTTTAATTTATAGGCTCCCATTTTGATGATTTCATCATCGACAGTGACTCGCCCTGCCCGCAACTCACGCCCCACGTCGTTACGGCTGATACCTAATTGTTGTGATAAAAATTTATCCAATCGCATGAATAGATGTACCTGACAAAAATAAACACATATGAATGTGTCCTTGATATTGCGAACAACTTCAAGGCCACTATTGGGATACAAGATTAAGCAGATAATTTATAGAAAAATCATCACCCCCGTTACTATAGCAATAATAAGCGACACGTTATAGCCCATTTAATCCTGGAAAAATAATGTCAAATTATTTCCCAACGGCAAGGTTAAATGAAAAATGTTATTCTCTATACTCATTATCTTTTATCTGATATTTGTGACAGTAACATAAAAATGGCTTTTACTTTACGTCCTTATCAACAAGAAGCAGTAGACGCAACCATTCGCTATTTTCGCCAGCATAGCACCCCTGCTGTTATTGTTTTGCCGACCGGTGCAGGTAAAAGCCTTGTCATTGCTGAATTGGCAAAGCTGGCTCATGGTCGCGTTTTGGTGCTGGCACATGTTAAAGAACTTGTTGCGCAGAACCACAGCAAATATTGTGCTTATGGATTGAATGCGGACATTTTTTCCGCAGGACTCAATCAAAAACAGAGTGAAGGGAAAGTAGTTTTTGGCAGTATTCAGTCCATTTCCCGCAATCTGGATTGCTTTGATCACCCTTTTTCACTGTTAATCATTGATGAATGCCATCGCATCAGCGATGATGAAAACAGCCAATACCAGCAAATCATCCTCCAACTCCGAAAAAACAATCCCCAAATCCGCATTCTGGGGTTAACCGCAACGCCTTATCGCCTTGGCGCTGGCTGGATATATCAATATCATTATCATGGCATGACCCGCGGTGATGAACGCCGCTTTTTTCGGGATTGCATTTATGAACTTCCATTGCGCTATATGATTAAACATCATTTTCTGGTTTCTCCAGAAAGACTGGACATGCCCATCATGCAATATGATTTCAATCAGGTACGTACCAGCCAGCAAGGAATATTCAACGAAGCGGAATTAAACCGAGAAATCAAACGGCAAAAGCGCATCACTCCCCATATTATCAGGCAGATCGTCGAATATGCACAAAACCGAAAAGGTGTGATGATTTTCGCTGCGACAGTCGAACACGCCAAAGAAATTTCCCAATTACTGCCCCCAGAGCAAACCGCGCTGATCAGCGCAGATACCCCCGCATCTGAACGAGATCGCTTAATTATGGCATTCAAGGAACAACGACTCCGCTATATGGTCAATGTTGCCGTACTCACAACCGGATTCGATGCGCCTCATGTTGATTTAATCGCCATCTTGCGCCCTACAGAATCCGTCAGCCTTTATCAACAGATCGTCGGACGCGGCTTACGTTTATTTCCTGACAAAAAAGATTGCCTAATCCTGGACTATGCCGGTAATCCCCATGATCTTTACACGCCTGAAGTGGGTAGCAGCAAACCCAACTCACAAAGCCAGCCCGTACAAATATTCTGTCCCGTTTGCCAATTCGCCAATACTTTTTGGGGGACATGCACAACAGATGGAGAGATCATTGAGCACTTTGGGCGCCGCTGCCAAGGCTGGGAAGAAGATGAAAAGGGAAAACGTCAACAATGTGATTTTCGTTTTCGCTTTAAATCATGCCCCCATTGTGGGGCAGAAAACGATATCGCCGCCCGGCGCTGCCATCGTTGTGAAGAAGTGCTGGTTGATCCCGATGATATGCTAAAAGCAGCCTTACGACTAAAAGATGCGCTGGTGTTACGTTGTGGCGGCATGCAACTCACTCCAGGTCACGATAATAAAGGAGAATGGCTAAAAATCACCTATTACGATGAAGAGGGTGCTGACGTATCAGAGTTATTTCGTTTATCTACCCCAGCTCAAAAGAAAGTCTTTGAATTACAATTTATTCGTCAACATCAACGGGCACCAGGCACTGTTTTTCGTTGGAGAACAGCAGCAGACATCGCTAATCAACTGCCTTTATTGCGCCATCCTGACTTTGTTGTCGCGCGTAAAAAAGGGCAATTTTGGCAGATTCGAGAAAAAGTTTTTGACTACAACGGACGATTTAGACGAGCAGATGATCTGTACTAAATAGGCTGAATAGACCGCCCACACACCAACCGGAAAGCATATTTATATTTGCTGTCATATCGGTTTTTCGTTAGAATGCCGCCCGCTTAACGTAATAACCCATGTTAAGACAAATATCGAACCTGCTGCTGGGTCGCCTGTAGCAGGATTTATTTTATTCTTTTACAGAGAAAAAATAATGTTAACTATTAATGCAGAAGTACGTAAAGAGCAGGGCAAGGGTGCGAGCCGCCGCCTGCGCAGAGCTAACAAGTTTCCAGCAATTATCTACGGTGGTAACCAAGAGCCAGTTTCTATCGAACTGGATCACGATGCAGTTATCAACCACGAAAGCAAGCCAGAATTTTACGAAGTTCTGACTCTGGTTGTTGATGGTAAAGAAACTAACGTTAAAGTGCAGGCAGTACAGCGTCATCCGTTTAAACCTAAACTGACGCACATCGATTTCCTGCGTGCTTAATTAGCCACAGTCGAGCTTTTATCGGGACGCCGAGTAAATAACGCCGCTTTTGCGGCGTTATTTATTTCTGCCATTCAGTGTCTTCACGGCTACCTGTTTAACGATTACCACCACCATGACGCTGCAATTGGTCACGCAGATTCGGTGGCGTACCTTTAATCGTTAATGTATCGGTTACCGGGTCCCAAAAAATTCGCTCCCCCATCAGCATGGCATCAAAGTTGATGGTTAACCCGCCCCCACTGCCGGCAAATTTTGTCAATTGACGCAATGTTCCGCGATCGGCCGGAAAACTTTCTGCCAATTCATAGCCCTTTTCCTGCGAAAATTGCTGAAAATTTTGCTCTCCCAATGCAGGCAATTCTTGGGACAGCTCTTGCAGCTTAATCTCCTCGCCGGCCTGTAACTGCTCATTACAGTAACCATAAACTTGCTGCCGATAAGCCTGACGCTCATTTTTATCCAACTGCGCCGACTCACAATAATCATCCAACGCCTGCAACAAACCTTTATTTTGCACTTTGGCATTCATGCCTTCGCTCGCGGCAAGGAAATCCATAAAAAAGTCCGAAACCTTGCGCCCTACCCGTCCTTTTAAGAATGTCAGGTAACGACTGGATTCGGGATTGGTTTCCCATTCAGTCAGATCGATTCTTGCAATAATATCAGCATGGGGAATATCAAGATATTGCGTTGTATTAACATCGAGTTCGTCATTGACGGATGTGCTGTTGCAACTATTCAGCACGGCAATCAGCAAATATTCCACGGCAAGATAGCGATATTGACAAAACAGCACCGTTCCTCCTTCCGCGAACGGATACTTCGCCAACTCATCTTTCAAGCGAACAGTGGCAGCCCGGCTAAAACCGAGAAAATCTTCATCTCCTTTACGCAAATGACGGAGAGATCCCGCCAGCTCACTTTCCTCATTAAACAAACCGTAAGCCTTACTTTTTGCGCTATATACACGATGCAACTCTGCCATCATCTCTTCAACCACTTGATTGGTATCCAGCAAAGCATCACGTAAAATCACTTCCAAGGTTTGTTCATCACGCTTAATCAACCGATGTAACGCGATCTGGGTAATTTCCAGACTCATTATTTATACTCCTTTTGCAGCTTTGGCCATATCAGGCCGTGCGGTTAGCAGCGTATTCAAACATCGTTATCTTTCTGCTGCAACCAAAAACCAAAGCGGTTAAAAAACGCCCATTATTTGGTTGCCAACCTTCAACATCGCAAAGATTAAAATGATGCAGCATAGTCAATATTGGCAACAACTCCGGCAGCAGCGAATTAATTTGTCATAAAAAAGCAGAAAAAGCCCTCTCTATACGGTAAGATATGGGGCTTTGTACATTCAGGATTTTTGATTTATGCCACAGTCATCTCGCTATAGCGATGAAAAAGTTGAACATTTATTAACTGAATTAGTAAATGTTTTCGAGAAAGACCATACTCCAACTGACCTGACCTTAATGGTTTTGGGTAATATGGTAACGAATTTGATCAATACGAGTATTGCTCCCGCACAACGCAGACATATTGCAGACTCGTTTGCACACGCGTTACAGTCTTCAATCAACGAAGATAAAGCGCATTAATCTCATTAATACCTTGACGTAAAGAAATATGGTGACTAGCTGTCAGCATTACCGCGAAAAAGTTTCTCAGATGATCAGTTGGGGGCACTGGTTCGCACTGTTCAACATTATGTTCAGTCTTGTGCTGGGCAGTCGCTATCTATTTGCATCTGACTGGCCGGGTTCACTGTTTGGTCGCATCTACGCGCTGGTCAGTTGGCTCGGCCATTTCAGTTTCATTGTCTTTGCCATCTACTTACTTATTTTATTTCCGCTGACATTTATCGTTATGTCTCAGCGGCTAATGCGATTTCTTTCAGCCGCATTGGCGACAGTAGGTTTAACGCTGCTAATCTTTGATTCTTCCGTCTATGTGCGCTTTCACCTGCATTTAACCCCATTGGTTTGGGATTTAGTCACCAACCCAGAACAAGGCGAATTAGCCAGAGAATGGCAACTGATGTTCATCTGTATCCCACTGATTTTCCTGATACAGATGCTTTTTGGCACATGGAGTTGGCAAAAATTACGCAGCTTAAATCGTCAACGATTTGGTAAGCCACTGGCAGCCGTCTTTATTACTGCGTTTGTCGCTTCACATTTGATGTACATCTGGGCGGATGCCAATTTTTATCGTCCGATTACCATGCAGCGCTCAAACTTGCCAATTTCTTATCCAATGACTGCACGCAAGTTCCTTGAAAAACATGGTTTGCTGGATCATCAAGAATTTCAACGCCGCATTAACCAACAAGGCAATCCCACCGCCTTGAGTGTCAATTATCCACTGAATAACTTGTCTTATCGGGATGCCGGGCGTGGCTATAACTTACTTGTGCTTGTCGTGGATGGATTGAATAATCAAGATATCAGCCATGATATGCCAACTCTGGCACACTTCGCGAAGAACAATATCCAGTTCACACAACATTTCAGCACAGGCATGCAAAACGATACGGCATTGTTTGGTTTATTCTATGGCATATCATCGGGTTATCTGGACAGCATCCTTAACGCCAGGAAATCATCCGCACTGATCGATTCCCTGACCCATCAAGGGTATCAGTTTGTCCTCTTCTCTTCAGATGGATTCCAAACACCACTTTATCGTCAGGCCATACTGGCCGACTATTCATTGCCAGAAGCCAAAAAACAAGACGATAGCGTCACTGTAGCGCAATGGAGCCAATGGCTGGATCTACGTAATGGCTCCACACCGTGGTTTTCATTTCTAAATATTAATGGTCTTGCGCCTTCTTCCGGCAAATTTGACAAGAAAGCGCTGGATACCGAAATCAACCATGTTTTAGAGGTCCTGAAAAATAAAGGCGTTCTGGATAAAACGATCATTGTGATTACAGCCAAACAGGGTAAAGAAACCGCCAGTAACAGCGCAAAATGGTTTACCGATGACAAATTCAACCGCGAACAGCTCCATGTTCCCCTGATCATTCAGTGGCCGGGCACCCCGGCACAAACTATCGATAAGCTGACCAGCCATCAAGATATCATGACGACCTTAATGCGTCGTTTATTACACGTGACTAATTCGCCGGACGATTACTCACAGGGCCAAGATCTCTTTAATGCTCAAAGAGAAAACCCATGGCTGATTACGGGTGATAATGGTTCATTAATTGTCACGACGACTAAAAATACCCTCTATATTTCCAAGGATGGGGAATATCATCTGTATGATTTAGATGGCAATGAAGTTCAAGGAGCCAAACCAAACCTTGCCCAATTATTACAGATACTAACGGAAGTGAAACGATTTTTGGCAAACTAATCGTTTAAAAATCAAGCACTCATTAAATTAGGGGCTTGCTTTGTCAATAAAAAACGGTAATATAAGAAAAGTCATCGGCATGTAGCGCAGCCTGGTAGCGCACCGTCATGGGGTGTCGGGGGTCGTAGGTTCAAATCCTATCATGCCGACCAAAATACCTTAGAAAAACCAACCTGTTAGGGTTGGTTTTTTTATGTCTGAAAATTGCTCATGGTAAAATGATGGTAAAATTCTGGTAAAATGGCCGACGAAAAGTGGCAGAGGCGGGCTAACTTTGGGAGGGGTTTTGTTACTGGCCAAAGATACGAGAAGCACCTCTTTTCTTGCTGTTTTTTCCGATAGTTTCTGTTTGAGATTCATTAGAAAAATACTCATTGGTACCCTACCCTACCTTACATATTACGTGCAAAAGAGGAAGTCGAATACTTGAAGCATGTCGTCCCTTATAGGACAGGTTATCAGCTATACGTGCATTACACAGAAGAGTGGCAGGATATTTAAGGGAAATCGATGGACTAATTCCCGCATCAAATTCTGTACAAATCATGTATACTTCCC
>NZ_JAQRFJ010000048.1:0-30279 GCF_028599065.1 Xenorhabdus sp. PR6a
TATGGCGGCCTGCCGGTAAACTGAGTAACCCCATCCATCCCAGCTCCCTAAACCGCCTAATCCAGCGCCAGACAGAAGACTCAGCGCAACACAGTTTATCGGCCACTTGGGAGACCGGCTCTCCCTGGCATAACCAGAGTATGCCCATGATCCGGCGGGCATAATTTTTATCTGTGGTTTTTTGAACGACTTTTTTCATCTGGCGCCGTTCATTTCGGGAGGTGGGTGGTAAGATAAGCATAACTCAGTCCTTCCTTTTGCGGTTTCTTTTATTGCAATCAAGACATTCGCAAAAATAGGACTGAGTTTCTTTGAGACTCCTACCATTTTGGCAAGCCATTTAGCTTAACCCTATTATTACCTCCAGTAATGAGTAAATATTAACCATCCACTTTAGGTCACCGGGTTTGAGGAGAGGATATGCCAAAGAGATTGGTCATTCCTGAAAAGATCAATGAAGTTTTCGCTCATTTGAACGAAAGCTCAGATAATCGCACCCTCTATGCCTCATTAATGGATGGGGAAGATATAGCGATCCATATAAAAGGATTATCCCTTGCTCCCGGCTATCGCATGGTTCGTGTTGATAATCGATTGGCTGATAAGATTACTCAGTCTCATTTTGAGTTAGCTCTGATTAACGATATATCGAAAGAAGTTGCTTATTATAATCGAGTGGTTATACAGCTTGATATCGAGTTAAATTGCCGTCCTGTCACTCAAATTCTCGTTTGGCGTATTAGAACACCTCAACATCGAGCAGTTCTGCGTGACTTAGCGGGTAAGGTGTTCTTTGATTACTTGCTGGAGCACTATAGCGTAATAGTCTCTGACATGAATCAGACTAATGATGGCATGGCTTTTTGGCAGGATCGTATGTATGACGCTTTGGTGTATCATTTGCATGTTTACGCTTATGACATGATAACCTGCGAATTGCGCAAGATCCTAACCCAAGATGATGTTAGCCGGCAAGAGAGGTGGTTATGGGGAGATCCCGAACATCATCAAAATCGACTGGCAATCATTTCTAAAAACGAATTGCCAATACCGAAAGAATAAACAAGAACCCGCCCTGAACTGCTTGTTATTCATCTCCCCCTTGATGCTAAAAGCGCGTTTCACTCACAATTAGCATTCAGGAGGGAGAATTCCGCCAGTCTTGTTAAAAAAAGCGCTATTGAGCGGAAACGGATTCCATCCCCACCAATCCCACTTTGAGATAACCCGCTTTGCGTAAGGAATCCATTACACTCATCAGGGTTTCATAATCTACTGTTTTATCAGCCTGGAAGAAAATCGTCGTGTCTTTGTTGGATTGTGTGGTTTGATCCAAAACCAAAGATAAGTTATTGCGATCAACGACCTGCTCTCCCACATACAACTGCTTATCCGCTTTCACCGTCAAAAATACCGGTTTTTCTGGCCGTGGCTGCGGTTTAGCGGTCGATGCCGGCAAATCAACTTTGATATCTACGGTTGCCAATGGCGCTGCCACCATGAAAATAATCAACAGCACCAACATCACGTCAATAAATGGCGTGACGTTAATTTCATGCAATTCACCGTTATCGTCCAAATCTTCATTAAGACGTATTGCCATAATTGATTACCTTGCTTCTGCTTTTTCTGCTTTGCTTTCAGCCAGATCAAGATCACGCCCCAGCAACAGGACTGCCTTGGCCGCCATGTCGCCCACCTGACCACGGTATGATGCAATCACACGGGCAAAAACGTTATAAATCACAACCGCCGGGATCGCGGCCACCAGCCCCAGTGCTGTTGCCAACAAGGCTTCCGCAATACCCGGTGCAACAACCGCCAGGTTCGTGGTTTGTGACTGAGCGATACCGATAAAGCTGTTCATGATCCCCCAAACTGTACCAAACAGTCCCACAAATGGAGAGATTGCGCCGATGGTCGCCAGATAGCCGTTACCACGCCCCATACCGCGGCTGATAGCGGCAACGGCACGCTCCATGCGGAACGAGGTTCGCTCTTTGGTGCCCACTTTATCGAGGCTGTCAACAGACAGGGCGCGCTCTGACTGTGCTTCACTCAACAACAGGCGGCTAATGCTGCGATTGCCAAAATCTGCTGCGATTTTCACCGCCGTATCCAGATTGGCAGCATCGACCAGCGCCAGTTGCTCCTTACGTAAACGGCGGCGAGCCATTAACAGTTCAAATCCTTTAGAGAAAAATAGCGCCCATGTGATAACAGAAGCGATGACCAGACCCACCATGACGGTTTTTACAACGACGTCCGCGTTTTGGTACATGCCCCAAACAGACAGATCTGTTGCGAAACCACCGGACTGGCTGTCAGAAGAGGCGCCTTCAACCGGTGCGACAACCGTTTCCGTCGCCACGGTTTCTGTCGCGACGACATTTTCTGCGCTATCTGCTGCCGCGGTTTGCGTGTCTGGGGTTGAGGGTGCATCTGTTTTCTGCATATCCGTGCTTGATCCCACCGCTTGCGCTGCTGTGGAAGATACGGGTGTTGCAGGAGCGGCTACCTGAGCAGCAGCCTGATTTTCTGGCGCGGCTGGCGCTGTGTCAGCCCATGCTGAACTTGTTAATCCGAGTGCCAATAGAATAGAAGCTGTCAAATTACGCATCAGTTAGCCTTACTCTCTTTCTTATAGATTCTGTTACTTAGCAATGAATCAGGTTTACTCATCTTGCTAATCCTAATATTCCTGAGGAAAAATTCCGCTGTAAATGATATCAGACATTGCACGATTTGATAGTAATTATCATTACTATTTAATAAAAAAGTACAACTTAATGCTGTTCCTTCGTTAATCGATTTTGGTTTACCCTCGGCAACTCACCTTGAATTTTCGTCAAGTTGCGCGAATCCCTTTGGCAAAACAGCGCCAAATCTTTTAACTTTCTAATCATTATTTGAACAATGCCATTGAGATTAGGCAGGAAATGCACTTGGGGGAATGATGTCATGACAGAAAAAAAACGAGAAACCTTATTGGTCAGTGCAGGGAGAGACAAAAAGTATACACAAGGTGCGGTTAATCCCTTTATTCAGCGGACTTCATCTGTCATTTTCGATACCGTTGAAGACTTAAAACATGCCTTGAACAACTGTGACAAAGGGGAATTATTTTATGGGCGGCGTGGCACACTGACCCATTTTGCCTTTCAGGCCGCGATGGCTGAATTGGAAGGCGGAGCAGGCTGTGCACTCTATCCTTCCGGCACGGCAGCGATTACCCACTCTATTCTGGCATTTGTGGAAACCGGCGATCATGTTTTAATCACCGGTACGGCCTATGAACCCACGCAAAAATTTTGCGATCACGTTCTGAAAAAAATGGGAATTTCCAGCGATTATTTTGATCCCATGATCGGCGAAAACATCGCGTCGTTGATCCAACCCAATACCAGCGTTATCTTTCTGGAATCCCCCGGCTCCCTGACGATGGAAGTGCAAGATATTCCGGCTATCGTGCGTGCCATTCGCCGGGTCAACCCTGAGATTGTGGTTATCATCGATAATACTTGGGCGGCGGGTGTACTGTTTAAGGCGCTGGAGTTTGGTATCGATATTTCCGTTCAATCCGCGACAAAATATATTATTGGTCATTCAGATGGCATGTTGGGTACCGCGGTCGCCAATGCCCGATGTTGGGATCAGCTCAGAGAAGGATCTTATCTGCTGGGGCAAATTGCCGATCCCGATACGGTGTATATGGCGAACCGGGGGCTGCGCACGTTAGCGGTACGCTTAAAACAGCATGAAGAAAGCAGCCTCAAAATTGCTAAGTGGCTCGCACAGCGGCCGGAAGTCGCCGAGGTTTATCACCCTGCCTTGCCTTCTTGTCCTGGACATCAGTTCTTTCAGCGCGATTTCACCGGTGCTTGCGGGCTGTTTTCTTTTCGGCTGAATATCCCGCTTACACCGCAACAATTTGCGGATTATCTCGATAACCTGAACCATTTTAAGATGGCCTTTTCGTGGGGTGGCTTTGAGTCATTGATTCTGGGCACTCAACCAGAAACGCTTCAGCGGTTGCGTCAGTATCCTGCACCGCAGAAAACCGGCACCTTATTCCGGCTCCATATCGGTCTGGAAGATCCACAAGACTTAATTGATGATCTGGAAGCGGGTTTTGCCCGTTTGCGGTACACTGGAGGTAAATTTGTTCGTTAATTATTTTATTCGCAAAAATCACAGGATACACAATGGAAACGTTAAGCGAGATCGTGCATGCGCTCTGGCATCATGATTTTAACCAACTGGCCAATCCAGATGTCATCTGGATTATTTATAGCGTCCTCTTTACCACGCTCGTGTTGGAAAATGGACTACTGCCAGCCGCCTTTTTACCCGGCGATACATTACTGGTGCTTTCCGGTGCCTTAATTGCCCAAGGTGTCATGAGTTTCATCCCCACGGTAGTTCTGCTTACCATCGCGGCCAGTCTGGGCTGTTGGCTAGGTTATTTGCAGGGGCGCTGGCTCGGCCATACCCGCGTTGTCAAAAACTGGCTGGCTCAACTTCCCTTGCAATATCGCCAACGTGCCAATGTGTTATTCTCCAAACACGGTCTGTCGGCCCTGCTTATCGGACGCTTTTTGGCGTTTGTCCGTACTCTCCTGCCAACATTTGCCGGTATTTCTGGCCTAAATAACAAACGCTTTCAATTTTTTAACTGGTTAAGTGGCTTCTTATGGGTCATTATTATCGTGGGTTTTGGTTATATTTTGAACCAGATCCCTTTCGTTAAAGCCCATCAAGATATGGTCATGAATATTTTGGTAATTTTGCCCATTATTCTGCTGATCAGCGGGTTGTCCGCTTCTTTACTGATGTATTGGCGTCACAAAAAAGGAGCATCAAAGAAAAGTAAGTAATCGGCTTATCGTTTTAACGTGATCGCAAAAACCACTATTTTTTCTATTTACTCGACTATCAATTTACTGGATTATCAAGCTACTGGATTATCAATCCAAGAATTGAACCAGCGTCCATTCCAACATTTTCCTGAATGGGATGGACGACCTCATCAACCAACCAACATCGAACCCACCCCCACCAAGGTCATTTTTGGCAGAAGGAGGTAAGAATGGGTCAGCAGACAATTATTAAACTCGTTGATGACAATCACATGCCACAATTGGGGCTTGGGGTTTGGAAAGCGAGTAATGAACAGGTTGTTAAGTCTATCCATACCGCGTTAGAAGTCGGTTATCGCTCCATTGACACCGCAGCCATTTTTCATAACGAAGAAGGTGTGGGGAAAGCCTTGAAGGAGAGTGGCATCCCCCGCGAAGAAATTTTCATCACCACCAAACTTTGGAATGATCGACATCTGGATGCTCATGCGGCATTACAAGAAAGTCTGGACAAACTACAGCTAGACTATGTTGATCTCTATCTCATTCAGTGGCCAATACCTGAACAAGGCCATTATGTTGATGCCTGGAAGCAACTGATTGAACTGAAAGCCGCGGGTCTGACTCACAGTATTGGTGTTTGTAACTTTCATATCGAACATTTACAAAAAGTGATACAGGAGACAGGGGTGGTTCCCGTCATCAACCAAATTGAACTGCATCCCTTGCTGCAACAGCGGCAACTTCATTCATGGAATGCCACCCATTATATTACAACCGAGTCATGGAGCCCGTTATCGCGGGGCGGAAAAGGTGTTTTTAATTCTCCATTGGTTGAACGTCTGGCACTTAAATACGGTAAAACCCCTGCGCAAATTGTGATTCGCTGGCATCTTGATCGTGGCATGATTGCCATTCCTAAATCCGTTACACCTTCCCGCATTAAAGAAAATTTTGACGTGTTTGATTTCAGACTGGAAAAAGAAGACTTAACCGCTATGGCTGAATTGGACATTGGCAAGCGGATAGGCCCAGATCCCGATACTTACAATCAATTTTAGCCGGAAAAATGCACACCATAGATTCAATTTATCCCTTTCATTCAACCCATCCCAACAGACCTGAATTCTGTGTTTCAACGGAGTTCAGGTCATGTGCCTGAGCATTTATAACACGATATTCATAATACAATATTCATAACACAATAATTTATTAACAAAATCAGAAATATTAATAATAACTATGTTTACTATTTATATATGAATCATCATATAGACTTACTTCACGACGCTAAATAACAGCCATATTAAACAGATAACTGAAAATATTGGCCTGTCCACAGCGAAAATTCACCTATTAACTTTAACTCCTAAAACAGAAAACTTAAGGAAATGATAATGGTTTACATAGTTATTTCTTTATTAATGCTTATCCCTTTTTTCTTTACCTTGAAATGGTTCCTGTTGTCGCACCGGATCTACCACAATGCGGCGGGGATCTTGCTGGCAATCGCCGCGATGGCTTTTCATATGTATATCTTTCGGTTTGATAATATTCCCATTGTGCATATTGAGGTCTCCCATCGACCGATCGTGTTTTATGGCGCAGTCATGATCGCGCTTCTGCACGGTATCCTCTATTCCATCTGTTTCAAGCGGTATTATGGGAACAAACAATAAGGAAAGTCATCCAAGCAATAACCAACGGTAACATTACGTTACCGTTGGGGATCATCATCCTGATCTTTATGTTCTGCTTCATCAGAAGATTTGGTATTGGCCGTCAGCAGATAAGGAGACTGTTGCCAGCGGCTGGGGGAGAGTTTCAGTAAGTTATGAGCCAGAATAAAGCCAATCGCCAGGGATAGCAGGAGCATTATCCTCAGTAAGTTAGTTGTGTTATCGACCTGCTTGGCCTCGGTTGCCAATCGATGAGTATCCAGAGTCAGGCGAAGAAAACCTTTAGGATGATTTTTCCCTGGTATCGGCACAACGATTTGTTGGTTAAAGTAACTACTGGATTTTTTGCCTTCCAGCGATAACCGTTCACGAACAGAAATCGGCTCACCACTTCGGGCTATCTGTGTTCCACTCTCCAGATAGACACTGGCATCCAAAATGCGGCTGTTGCTCGTCAAGTAATCTAAATTAGCAACAATCTTTTTATTATTAAGATCTTTGCTACCATTCTCCATATAATCAGACAAGCTGAATGCGACCTGTTTTGCCAAGGTCTTTGCCAGATCTTCAAACTGATCCATATGCGCCTGTTGTTGAGAACGGCTGAAATAGGAAACTCCCTGCATCAGCAGTACTAACAGTGCTATACATATTAATATAATCGCCGTCTTGTGCAGTCTAATTTTTAGCTTTGCTTTTATCATCGTTATCTCATCCCACGCTTAGAAAGCACATGTTGCCAGATGCGGTATTGATAGGATAGTTTGAAAAGCGTTTTTTGCCTGCACCAAATTATACGGAATTACAGGAGTTGATATTCATGTCTAATAATCTGGCCTATCGCTATTTACCGGACGAGATCCACAAATGGCCCGGATTACCCTTGTCCCTCAGTGGTGATGAAGTGATGCCACTGGATTACCGAGCAGGAGATAGTGGCTGGTTGCTGTATGGACGCGGTTTGGATAAACAGCGTATCAGTGATTTTCAGCACCGATTGGGCGCAGCCATGGTGGTGGTCTCTTCATGGCGGATCGATGATTATCAGGTTGTCCGTATTGCCGGTAGCCTTTCGCCCCGCGTTAAACGACTGGCAGACGAATGCCGTTTGGATGTCGTTCCATTGGGGCAGATCCCCCGCCTTCGCGCACCGGGCTTATTGGTGATGGATATGGATTCCACTGCTATCCAGATTGAGTGCATTGATGAGATTGCCCGTCTGGCCGGCGTGGGTGATAAGGTGGCGGCAATCACCGAGCGGGCGATGCAGGGCGAACTGGATTTTTCAGACAGTCTGCGCGAACGGGTTGCCCAACTGGCCGGTGCTGACGTCTCGATTTTGCAGCACGTGATGGATACACTTCCGCTGATGCCGGGGCTAACCAGCCTGGTTCGCAAGTTACAATCATTGGACTGGCATGTCGCGATTGCCTCCGGTGGTTTCACTTTTTTTGCCGATAATCTTCGCCAGCAATTACGTCTTTTTGATGCAGTTGCCAATCAACTGGAGATCAAAAATGGCAAGCTGACCGGTAAAGTCAAAGGGCCGATTGTTGATGCAAAATATAAGGCAACCACGTTGATCAGATTGGCAAAAGCGCTGGATATTCCCCTGAGCCAAACTGTCGCCATCGGAGATGGTGCCAATGATCTAAAAATGATCCGCAAGGCCGGGTTGGGCATCGCCTATCACGCTAAACCCAAAGTTTATGCTCAGGCTAAAGTGGCTATCCGCCATGCCGATCTCATGGGCGTTCTGTGTGTATTGAGCGGTGGTCTGAAACACGAAGAACGTTAAGGCCGGCAGACAAAAATCACGATTATATTGAGGAAGTACACAGTGGCAAAAGCAGCAAAGCGGGCATTTGTCTGTAACGAGTGTGGCGCGGATTATCCCCGTTGGCAGGGGCAATGTACCGCATGCCACGCATGGAATACGATTACAGAAATACGTTTGGCCGCAGCTTCATCATCCCGCAATGAGCGTTTCAGTGGCTATGCCGGAGATGCTGGGATCAGTAAAGTACAAAAACTATCGGATATCAGTCTGGAAGAGCTGCCCCGTTTTTCAACCGGATTTAAAGAGTTTGACCGTGTTCTCGGCGGTGGTGTGGTTCCCGGCAGTGCCATTTTGATTGGCGGTAATCCCGGCGCGGGGAAAAGCACCCTGCTTTTACAAACCATGTGCCAATTATCAACCCAGATGAAAACGCTGTATGTGACAGGGGAAGAATCATTGCAGCAAGTGGCGATGCGAGCGCATCGGTTGGGTTTACCGACAGATAAACTGAATATGCTGTCGGAAACCAGCATTGAACAGATCTGTCTGATTGCCGAGCAAGAACAGCCCAAACTGATGGTGATCGACTCCATTCAGGTCATGCACATGGCCGATATTCAATCGTCACCCGGCAGTGTGGCACAGGTCAGGGAAACCGCAGCCTACCTGACACGGTTTGCCAAAACCCGTGGCGTTGCCATTATCATGGTTGGGCATGTGACAAAAGATGGGACGTTGGCCGGCCCCAAAGTGCTCGAACACTGCATAGACTGTTCGGTTATGTTGGATGGTGAAACCGATTCCCGTTTCCGTACTTTGCGCAGCCATAAAAACCGCTTCGGTGCCGTTAATGAGCTGGGCGTGTTTGCGATGACCGAACAGGGGCTGCGCGAGGTCAGTAATCCTTCCGCCATTTTCCTCAGCCGTGGTGATGAAGTGACCTCTGGCAGTTCGGTTATGATTGTCTGGGAGGGCACTCGCCCGTTGCTGGTTGAAATTCAGGCATTGGTCGATCACTCCATGATGTCAAACCCACGCCGCGTCGCCGTCGGGCTTGAACAAAACAGGCTGGCGATCCTGCTGGCTGTCCTGCACCGACACGGCGGTTTGCAAATGGCTGACCAAGATGTTTTTGTCAACGTTGTTGGTGGGGTCAAAGTCACAGAAACCAGTGCTGATCTGGCGTTATTGCTCTCTTTGGTTTCCAGTTTCCGCGATCGGCCGCTGCCCCGTGATCTGGTGGTATTTGGTGAAGTGGGATTGGCCGGAGAAATTCGTCCCGTTCCCAGTGGACAAGAACGCATTGCAGAAGCCGCTAAACACGGTTTTAAACGGGCTATCGTTCCTCATGCTAATATGCCGAAAAAATCACCACCTGAGATGAAAGTATTTGGGGTCAAAAAGTTAGCTGATGCGTTAACCGTTCTGGATGATCTGGATTAAGACACAATCCTTTATTCCTTTGAGAACTATATAACCAGTAGATTTCAAGTGACCGCTTGAAATCTATTCTTGAAATCCATCAGAGCAAGCACAATCTCCGTTTTTTCTATTTTTTCCCCTACGGTACTTATTAGCGCCATTGCCATTTATTTTAAACTATCAATTTTGCTTTTACCTTTCACAATAAGCATGCTACTTTGTTTAATATACTAAACATCAAGGAGGTCTTATGGGGCAATTTGACTATTTGAAAGAAGCGATCAGACAGGCAGGTTACACGTTACAGCAAGTTGCTGATGCCAGCGGAATGACAAAAGGCTATCTGAGCCAACTGATTAACAACAAGATAAAAAGTCCCAGTGCACAGAAACTCGCTTCTCTTCATCAATATCTAGGATTGGCGTATCCCATGGAAAAGAAAACCGTCGGCGTGGTGTTTGGTAAATTTTACCCATTGCATACTGGACACATTTATTTGATTCAACGAGCATCCAGCCAAGTGGATGAGCTACACGTTGTTCTTTGTTATGATGAAGTGCGTGATCGTGACTTGTTCATCAACAGTTCGATGTCCCTGCAACCTACTGTCAGTGACCGTCTGAGATGGTTGTTGCAAACATTCAAGTATCAGAAAAATATTCATATTCATGCATTTGATGAACAAGGATTGGAGCCTTACCCAAATGGCTGGGAAGCGTGGAGCCAAAGCATTAAATCGTTTTTGGCAGCAAAAAGTATCAACCCTAACTATATCTACTCCAGCGAAGCACAGGATGTTCCGCGTTATAAAGAGTATTTTGGCATCGAAACAGTGCTTATCGACCCACAACGCTCATTCATGAATATTAGCGGCAGCCAAATCCGTCAGGCTCCTTTCCGTTATTGGGAGTATATCCCTACCGAGGTTAAGCCATTTTTTGTACGTACAGTGGCCATTCTTGGCGGAGAATCCAGCGGAAAATCGACATTAGTCAATAAGTTGGCGAATACGTTTAACACCACCAGCGCATGGGAATATGGGCGCGAATACGTATTTTCCCACCTGGGAGGCGATGAAAGGGCTTTACAATACTCAGATTACGATAAAATTGCATTAGGTCATGCTCAGTACATCGATTTTTCAGTTAAATATGCCAATAAAGTGGCGTTTATTGATACTGATTTTGTGACTACACAGGCATTCTGCAAACGCTACGAAGGTAAAGAGCACCCCTTTGTTCAAGCGATGATTGACGAGTATCGCTTTGATTTAGTAATTCTTTTAGAAAACAATACACCGTGGATTGCAGATGGTTTAAGAAGTTTAGGCAGTGATCGGGATCGCAAAGAATTTCAACATTTACTTGAAAGTTTGCTAAAGAAAAATAATATCGATTATGTCTGTGTCAATTCACCGGATTATGATCAACGTTTTCTGCGTTGCGTTGAACTGATCCAACAAATGTTAATGGAGTGACTAACTTTTATCTATAAAATAGATTACACTTATATTATTATCACAATTAATTGATAGTGATTTATTATTCAGTGTAATCTTTATCGTTTTGTATTTATCCTATTTAAACAGCAAGTTAAATGTTTACTTTGGTTATTTTTACAATAGTAATAAAATAAATTGTGATAGTAATATTTTTTGATACTTTAATTTTACTGTTTTGACTTGAATTACAGGGAAATAAGTCATTTAATGAACAGACCTATTGATTTATAAATATAAAATTTATTAGTGACTAACAAATCCACAAATATTATAGGTGTTTTTATCAATGACGGAGGTAATAAAAAGTAACATTAAAATATAAATGGCATTTTCCTTATTATAAAAATGGAATAAAAATAGAAGAATTTATGCTATTTTTATTTGGTTTAAGCGTTATTTTAAGCATAAATACTTAATATTCTTGATTTTTTATTCCAAGACTAAGAAACATCTCATTTATTAGATAGTCATTGTAAATAATAATTGACATAAGATGAGTATATCCTTGGTGAAGATGTTTCACATATAGACTATTTTTATTCGTACAATACCATAAGGACATCAGTGTTATTGCGAATAAATTCAGACAGCATATGTTAAGGGAAAGGCTTTAATCTTTTAACCTAATTGTGTTGAGAATATGAACTTGAATCAATTTAAATCGATTGAGGTTATCAATATTTCATATGGTTTAACTGGTGTTACAGTTAATCATGAAATGATTTCAGATATCACATTTTCTATTATACCAGGTGAAATTACTTTGATAACAGGGCCGAAAGCATCGACTAACCGTACAGTGTTGTCGATTGCATCGGGTATGTTACAACCAGATCAAGGAGATGTATTAATCAATAATAACAAGCTAAAACTAATGGATGATGTAGAATTAGGAAAGTTTCATCATGAAAATAGTGGGTTTATTTTCCAAGATTTCAACTTATTTAGTGAACTCACACTGTTAGATAACTTGTTATTATCAACGTCTTATGGATTATCGCTTTCTCGCGAGCAAGCAGAAAAAATCGCTCAAAAGTCATTGGATATTGTGAAATTAGGCGATAAAAGCCGTTATTATCCAGGCGAGCTGTCTGAAAACGAGAAACAACTGGCTGCAATGGCAAAAGCCATCGTCAGAAGACCTGAATATTTATTTGCTGATGACCCAACACGCAATTTAGATCATCAGGCATTTAAGACATTCATTAATATCTTTAAATTTATTGCCCATGAACAGAAAGGTACGGTTGTCATTGCCTCTCAAGACAGACGCTTGATACAACATGCAGATAGCGTTATCACTTTAGCCAGTGGGAAGGCAGTTAAGACTTATGAATCCATTCTGAATCAACGCGTTTTGGTGTCGTAATGGTGTAGTAATAGCATAGTAATGACAATGAGTGAGTGACTCGTAAAAAAACGGCCTGATAACAGGCCGTTTTTTCTATCAATCTGATTTTCTATCAGACTTACTTGCTGATCTTTTTATATTTAATGCGATGAGGCTCTAATGCTTCAGCCCCCATCGTCCGCTTCTTGTAATCTTCGTATTCGCTAAAGTTCCCTTCAAAGAAGGAGACTTTCCCTTCATCCTGATAATCAATGATGTGGGTCGCGATACGGTCAAGGAACCAACGGTCATGGGAAATAACCATCGCACAGCCAGGGAATTCCAGCAGGGCGTTTTCCAATGCGCGCAAGGTTTCGATATCCAAGTCGTTGGTGGGTTCGTCAAGCAGTAACATATTGCCGCCAACTTGCAGCAGTTTGGCTAAATGCAGGCGACCACGCTCACCCCCAGACAATTCACCAACACGCTTGCCTTGATCTACCCCTTTGAAGTTAAAGCGCCCAACATAGGCACGGCTTGGAATTTCAAAGTTGCCGATACGCATGATGTCTTGACCGCCAGAGACTTCTTCCCAAACAGTTTTGCTGTCATCCATGTTATCGCGGAACTGATCAACGGAAGCCAGTTTAACGGTTTCACCCAGTGTAATTGCGCCGGAATCTGGCTGTTCTTGGCCGGACAACATACGGAACAACGTCGATTTACCCGCACCGTTCGGGCCGATGATCCCAACAATCGCACCTTTTGGCAGGGAGAAACTTAAGTTGTCGATCAGAACGCGATCACTGTATGACTTAGTTAGATTGGTCACTTCCAGCACTTTGTCACCCAAACGAGGTCCAGGTGGAATGAACAACTCGCTGGTTTCATTACGCTTCTGGTACTCGACGTTATTGAGTTCTTCAAAGCGAGCCAGACGTGCCTTACCTTTCGCCTGACGCCCTTTCGGATTTTGGCGAACCCACTCAAGCTCTTTCTCAATAGATTTACGGCGAGCCGCTTCTGACGCCGCTTCCTGTGCCAGACGCGCGTCTTTTTGTTCCAGCCATGAAGAGTAGTTGCCTTCCCACGGAATACCTTCACCACGGTCAAGCTCCAAGATCCAGCCTGCAACGTTATCAAGGAAGTAACGGTCGTGGGTAATCGCTACCACAGTCCCTTCGTAATCGTGCAGAAAGCGTTCCAGCCACGCGACAGACTCAGCATCAAGGTGGTTAGTGGGTTCGTCGAGTAGCAGCATATCTGGTTTTTCCAGCAACAAGCGACAAATTGCCACACGGCGGCGTTCACCACCGGATAAGTGTTCAATCTTGGCATCCCATGCCGGCAGGCGCAGGGCATCAGCCGCTCGCTCAAGCTGATTTTCCAGATTGTGCCCGTCATGAGATTGGATAATCGCTTCCAGCTCACCCTGCTCTTTTGCCAGCTTATCGAAATCCGCATCCGGATCAGCATAAGCGGCATAGACTTCATCAAGGCGAGTCAGGGCATGTTTGACTTCGCTGACCGCTTCTTCCACGGCTTCACGAACCGTATGTTCAGGATTGAGTTTAGGTTCCTGCGGCAAATAGCCGATTTTAATACCGGATTGTGGGCGCGCTTCTCCCTCAATATCTTTATCAATACCCGCCATGATGCGCAGTAAAGTCGATTTACCTGCACCATTCAAACCGAGAACACCGATTTTTGCTCCAGGGAAAAAACTCAGAGAAATATTTTTCAGAATATGCCTTTTCGGGGGAACAATTTTTCCTACCCGATGCATACTATAAACATATTGAGCCAATGTCGTTTACCTTTTGATTAATAAGTATTTTTAGGGTTTATATTTTTTGCACAGCCTGCCAGTAAGAGCGGGATTATAAAAGAAGCTTCTTCATACCATCTTCTCACTGTCTATTATGTCAGCTATATGAATTTAACGATTTTAACTCAGTTTCACGCAGGCACTGGAATTTTTCTTCGACTATTTGAATGACGGTAGAAAGTAGTTTGTTCATTTTTTCATGTGCATTGGGCGTGATAACACCAATAATTTGTATATGGATAGGATAAGTTCGATGTACCGCATAGATAAGAAAGCTGTCACTGTTCCTCTGGGGTTGCCTGACAGCTTTACTCCACGGTTGCTCTAGTGCAGGGATCCTAACATGAGCTTTATAGATCCCTGCTGAGTTTGAATGAGAATTTCGTTCAAAGCCACCCATCTTTCCTAAGTAACCAGATAACTTGCTTCTGTTTAGAAAATCAGCCAACGCCTTAGCAAAAAATATTTCTAATGGTTCTGATTCTGCATCAATTATGATGCTTACACGCTTTTCCATTTCGAAGGCTCCAAGCCAAAGCGCATATGGCTATTTTCAATGGATTTCTTGAATAATTCGGTGTCTTCTTTGCTAAATTCTATTTCATCATCACAATATTCAACATCTTCGTATTGCTTTACAAGCATGGCTATGTCGAGGGTTAACCGTCTGTATTCGATGAAATTATCTATAGTGACATGCTTCATTTGTTTTAAAATTAATAAATGTGGTTGCCAGACCGGATCGAGATCTGCCATGAAAAAAACATAAAGTAGTCTTGAAATTCCGTTATCAACTTCGTTTGCTATAAAATTAAGCTCGCTGGAAGATAGGCTATGCACGTCGATAGCCCGAATTTCTTCATCGGAACCGAAACTAATGGTGTTTATCGTAGCCTTAGATTCTTCAATCTTTGCCTTAACAATATCCATTAACGCATTGATTTTTTCCAATGCGTCGGCTGATTGTTTTTGAGATATGGACTTACTGTGACTTCTATCAAAGTCACTAAATGGCCTTTCAATGGGGCATGATATGTCACTGAACAGGCTTGCTATATTTCTTTCAGTATCTGGATTTAATAGAGCCATAACTTCCAACCCCGTCATAATCATGTGAGCACCTTATAATTTTATAGGTTGAAAAATAAACACGCAATAAAGGGGTATCACTCCATGTACCTAAACTAAGGGGTGGCCGCATCATACCTTATTTTGAGCAAATTATGTACATGATGTAACTCGCATTTTTTGTGTGACAGAAAATTCTGCTTGTGGTCACACCTTATGTGGCCTTTTTTCAACCCCTTCCTTTTAGCATTCACCCATTGTTATAACTCATATCAATAATATGATTATAATTACATGGCTTTTTATAATGCACTTGGGCACTGGGTCGTCTTCTGGAGGGGTATGTGGCAATGAGTAAGTGGCAGCATTTCGCAATGGCTGTAAGTATGGTTTCTGTTGTTGCCGGAGCAGCACATGCTGATTCTCTGGATGCCCAGCGTCAGCGGTATCAAGCAATAAAACAGGCATGGGATGCAAAAAATAGAGCGGAAGTGGCACGTCTGATGCCAACGTTGAAAGATTACCCGCTGTATCCTTATCTTGAATATCGTCAGTTATCTCAGGATCTGGCAATGGCCACTCCTGAGCAAATACAACACTTTATTCATACTCACCCTACCCTGCCGCCAGCGCGTTCGCTGGCATCCCGATTTATCAATGCACTGGCAAATAATGGAGACTGGCGCGGCATCCTGACATTAAGTCCTACCCCGCCAAATGCAGTCACAGGGCGCTGTGATTATTACTATGCGCAGTGGGCAACGGGGCATCAACAAGTCGCCTGGAAAGGTGCCCAGGAAATTTGGCTTAACGGCAACTCATTACCTGATAGTTGCGATAAACTCTTCAGTGTCTGGGAACAGGCTGGGTATCTCAATGCAAATTTAATTTTGCAGCGTATCGAATTGGCAATGAAAGCCGGTAACGCCACACTGGTTACCTATCTTGCCAAGCGTTTGCCATTACGTTATCAGGGCTTGAATACACGTTTGCTGAAGCTACAACATGATCCTGCGTCCATTGAACAATTTGCCACAACGACCACGCCAACCGACTTTACCCGCTCGGTTATCATAACGACCTTTTCCCGATTTGCCCGCACAAAGGCCGAACTCGCCAGAATCAGCATTCCCACACTTGTTCGCTCACAAAAGATGAATGACGCCGAGCGTCAGCAATTAAAAGATATCGTTGCATGGCAATTGATGGGAGACATCACGCCGGAGCAGGCAAAATGGCGGGATGAGACTATTCGCGATTCATATTCTGTCAAATTGATTGAAAGACGTGCTCGCCTGGCATTGCGGGACGACGATCATTCTGGGCTTGAAGAATGGATTTCGTTACTGCCTCAAAAGACGTTGCAACAAGATGAATGGCAATATTGGCGTGCTATAATTTTGCTCAATCACGGGAAAACCGCAGAAGGGAATGTCATATTACGTAATCTGACCAAACATCGTGGTTTTTATCCCATGGTGGCAGCCCAAAAATTACAGATCCCCTATCCTCTGACCCTGCATAAAGCGAAGAGACCCGATAGCGTCGTTGCCAATATGCCGGCCATTAAGCGTATCCGAGAGTTACTGTATTGGCATATGGATGATTTGGCACGCTCAGAATGGGGTCTCCTGATTTCTTCGCAAGATCACGTGAAGCAAGAACAGTTAGCCCGTTATGCGTTTGAGCAACACTGGCCCGCTTTCAGTGTGCAAGCGACCATTGCGGCAAAAATGTGGGATCATCTTGAAGAGCGTTTTCCCTTGGCGTGGCGAAACGAGTTTGTCAACTTCACGTCAGATAAAAATATTTCACAAAGTTATGCAATGGCAATTGCCCGTCAGGAAAGTGCCTGGAATCCACAGGCACGTTCTGCCAAAGGCGCCAGCGGGTTAATGCAGATCATGCCCAAAACCGCCGAGCATACCGTGAAGAGCCAGAAAATTCAGGGTTATGTCAACAGCAGCCAATTAATGAACCCGATTACGAATATTAAAATTGGAACTGCTTATCTGGATTCGATCTATCAGCGTTTTGACAATAACCGGATTCTTGCCAGTGCCGCTTATAATGCTGGCCCTACAAATGTTGAGCGTTGGTTAGCCAACACCTCTGGAAATATCGGCCCCATTGCCTTTATTGAAAGTATTCCTTTTGCTGAAACGCGCTCTTATGTCAAAAATGTTCTTGCCTACGACATGTTCTATCATAATTTTATGGGGAAAATGCCGAACGTGCTGACCAATGCCGAATGGCAAAGACGTTATTAATTTAAAAAGGTAACTATGATATGCTGCCGTACTAGTTAAATAGTATGGCAGTTAATTATGGCACAAAATCATTTGATTGATCCGGCGCTTTCCCCAAAAGAGGGTGATGACTGGCTCGCTTTTGTCGAGCTGTTACAGATAGCATTTGAACAAAATTTGCAACATTCTATTTTGCAGCTATTATTGACTCCCGATGAACGTACCGCTTTATCAACCCGGGTTCGGATTATTCAGGAGTTAATGCGTGGGCAAATGAGCCAGCGCGAGCTGAAAAATGAGCTGGGTGTTGGTATTGCGACGATTACACGTGGTTCCAACAGCTTAAAGAACGCACCGGCTCATGTTAAGAGATGGCTGGAAACTCAGCTGTTAACTGATTAAAAAGGGCCACTATAAAATAACGGGTTAAATCATTTCGTGGGGGCTATTCAATAATGCCCCCAAAGCAGCTTTCGTATTATTTACTACAGTTAGCGTTAAGATTGATTATTCAACTCTTTGTAAATTTCATGATGGATAGGCACAAGAGCCAATATCAGAGCTTGATGATAAACGCGGGTACGCGTCAAAATACCGTTGGTAAAAAAGCCGATCGCACCACCCTTCTGCTTGATATTATCGACGCCAGCGACATCCGCCATTTCATGGCCAAGTTCGCGTCCCTGACGAATACCTTCCAGAACTTTTTCAGGCAGCATCAGACTGGCGGAACGCGATTCTCCCCGAATTTGTTTATGTTCAACAACCATCCACGCAAATGTCATGTCATCCTCAATGCCTGCTTCGACCCCAACCCAGAAATCAGCTTCTGGTCGGACTTGACGAGCAGCCATAACGCGATGACGAGCCCCTGTACGGGTTTCAGTGTTGCCGATAGGTTGTTGCGGTACGCTGCTATCTACATTGACATCTTCTATGTGGTAAGTGCCTGGGCCAAAAACATCATCGAATGCAAGGCTAATCGCTTTTATTTTCGCAGGGTTAGTTGTTGCTGCAATAACGTGGTACATATAAATAAATTATCCTTTGAATTATTTCATGATGCAGTATAACGGAAAATAACTATGTTACAGGTCTATCTTGTTCGTCATGGCGAAACCGAATGGAACGTGGCTCGTCGTATTCAGGGGCAATCTGACAGCCCTTTAACTGAAGCAGGCCGGCGCCAAGCTCACTTGGTCGCACAAAGAGTCAAATCAGAAAACATTACCCATGTTATCACCAGTGATCTTGGCCGGACACGCCAAACGGCAGAAATCATCGCTAAAGCCTGTGGTTGCGACGTCATACTGGAACCACGCCTGCGAGAGTTACATATGGGCGTACTGGAAAATCGCGAACTCAACTCCCTCACACCAGAAGAAGAATCTTGGCGTAAAAGCCTTGTCGATGGTACACCAAATGGGCGGATCCCAGAAGGTGAATCGACGCATGAAGTGTCTACCCGTATGCGTGCCGCACTGGACAACTGCCTCAATCTGCCGGCGGGTAGCCGCCCACTGTTGGTCAGTCATGGAATAGCACTCGTCAGTTTGATCGGCTCTATTCTGGGTCTTCCTGCTAACTCAGAACGCCGTTTACGGCTGAGAAACTGTTCTATCTCACGGGTGGATTATCAGGATAGCCCGTGGCTGGCTTCAGGTTGGATAGTTGAAACAACGGGCGATATCACTCATCTGGATATGCCCGCTCTGGATGAATTACCCGGTTAACGTTCAATTGGGATGAGATACTCAAATTCCACAACATGATTTTGGGACTCATCCCCAAGATTTCTCCATTCAAGGTTAGTGAGGTAATATCGCTCGACATCGTATCCTTTTCTACGCGTGACGTTTAATGTAGGCAGGCAGACACCATAAACGGTAAAAAGAAACTCTTGTAACTGTTCTTTATCACCAAAATAACTGAATGAAATATAATTCCCACCGGGCAAAACGACAGGATGGCTATCCTGGGTATCAAAGGTGGCATACTCTGGCTCTATGGCAGTGGTATAGAACACCGTCTGTTCATCTTCATGATCCATACTGAGGGTCGTATGGTGTAATCCATAAAGCCTTGGCGGTAATACCTCCGCATCCTGTAGATAGTTAATCCAAAAGTCATGACGCATATTTTTGCAAGCCTCTGACCACTGTTCGAGTACATAACTGCAAGTGTGTTCAGTGCCGATAAGTGACTTATCTTCCAGTGTGACATATTTGTGCTCTGGCAGGGGTTTGTTATCTAGCAGGATGGGCGGACATATCCCCTTGGCGCACCACTCTTCACTTCGACGATAAGCGGCTGGCGTCCGGTCAAATTGTTTCTTGAAAGCTCTCGTGAAAGTTTGCTGAGAATCAAAGCGATATTGTAAAGCAATGTCCAAAATAGGACGGCTGGTCAAACGTAATGCAACGGCGGCTCGGGATAATCTTCTCGCACGGATATAAGAGCCTATTGCCTGACCTGTTACCTCCTTGAACATGCGCTGCAAGTGCCATTTGGAGTAACCTGCTTTTGCTGCAACGTTATCAAGAGACAATGGACGATCCAGATTATTATCCACCCAATGCAGCAAGTCTCGAATGATGTTGGTTTGATCCATACATCTCCCTAAGTCATTAAGACAAAAAGAAAATCATATAAATATATAACAATTTATTAGCTTGAAAACAAAGACTTTTTAAAAAGATATTATGTAATTTGCTCGACAATCAACACGATACTTTTTCCTAAAACCTTTCCCAAAAATTTTCCCAAAACAAACCTCAAGTTCAATTTCCCTGAGTGTTATGGCAGCATATTTATCTCGGTAATTAATTACCGATACTTACTATAACTGGTGGGTATTTATTCTATAAGTACAATAACGTCAAAATTATTTGGCATATTGATTGTTACATTCATGTTATCAACAAACCATCAACCAAATTAAACAAGATTTGGCTTGGAATAAATTATTGGTAGATTTAGTAATATGTCAAGCATTGTCTTGGTAAATAAGCCAAGAACGTGAATTCAGCGACTCATCTTGGCTGCCTATTCAGCTATAATGCCATGACTTCCCATCACAGATTCATTCACAGTGAAAATGATTTGATTAAATTCATTGGGTTACATTATATGTGAATGATAGATATTTTCACTGTATTTATTTAATTCAAGTGGACTAAATATGGTAACAATGAAGAAAGTAGTGATAGCGGCTGCCTTACTCTTTTCTCCCGTGGTTCTGCACGCTGAAGAGATCGGTTCTGTCGATACGGTTTTCAAACTTTTTGGCCCTGATAACAAAATAGTGATCGAAGCCTTTGATGATCCCGATGTGAAAAATGTCACCTGTTATTTGAGCCGCGCCAAGACAGGAGGAATTAAGGGCGGATTAGGATTAGCAGAAGATACCTCGGATGCCGCCATATCTTGCCAGCAAGTTGGTTCGATTGAATTATCAGATAAGATAAAGAAATCCGCCAAGAAAGGACAAGTTGTCTTCCAGAAACGGACATCTTTGGTGTTTAAAAAATTACAGGTGGTACGTTTCTATGACCCAAATCGTAATACACTGATTTATCTAACCTATTCTGATAAGATGATCGATGGTTCCCCTAAAAATGCGATCAGTGCCGTACCGATTATGCCGTGGAAAGCGTGAATAGCTCACTAAAGTAAGCACTCGCTCAAAAGAAAAGCCCCGATGCCATTAGGACATACGGGGCTTTACTGGATAGAAATAGACTAATGAACAAGGTTCACTTAATCTTCTAAATCACCACAGAAACGGTAACCTTCACCGTGGATGGTTGCAATGATTTCTGGCGTATCGGGTGTTGATTCGAAATGCTTACGAATACGGCGAATAGTCACATCAACAGTGCGATCGTGGGGTTTCAGTTCGCGACCCGTCATTTTTTTCAGCAATTCTGCACGGGTCTGGATTTTTCCTGGATTTTCACAGAAATGAAGCATCGCACGGAATTCACTACGCGGCAGTTTGTACTGATCTCCCATCGGACTCACCAAAGAGCGGCTATTGATATCCAGCTCCCATCCATTGAATTTATAACTTTCAACCTGACGGCGCTCTTCACCTGAATGACTCAGGTTCATTGTCCGCGAAAGTAAATTACGCGCACGAATGGTTAATTCACGTGGGTTAAATGGCTTAGTTATATAATCATCAGCACCGATTTCGAGACCAAGGATTTTGTCCACTTCATTGTCACGGCCTGTTAAGAACATCAACGCGACATTTGCCTGCTCACGTAATTCACGGGCAAGTAATAACCCATTTTTACCAGGCAGATTGATATCCATAATGACTAAATTGATATCGTTATCTGACAGAATGTTGTTCATTTCTGAACCGTCAGTGGCTTCGTAAACAATATACCCTTCAGCTTCAAAAATGCTTTTCAGGGTATTACGTGTGACAATTTCGTCTTCAACAATCAAAATGTGCGGGGTTTGCATGGTTGCTACCTAAAATCGCTAAAAAACAGAACCTGTATGGCATAAGCTGTTATTATTAAAAGAAAATATACTGATCTTGTTCTGGGTTACAGAAAACCAGCTTATACCCAAAATAAACGTTTTGATATGTTTTACACTAAAAGCCAGCGTCGCTTTCTTTAGAGGGTACATACCCGAAAAAACCCGATTTCAACGAGGCTTCTATACTAGTCTATTAACAGCAATATAACAGCTAGTAATGTATTCGCAGTCTAAAAAAACTAACTTTTGTTGATACATATCAAAATCAATTGTAGCACGTTAACATTAATTATAATTGTTAATTTTAATTTAGGCCATTTGTTATCAACCTGAATAAATAATGTTAATGATTATCAGCGTGTCGATAATCCTTGAAGAGATTGGCTCGATACTAAAATATTCAGACAGCGTGTTTTTATCATAAAGATAAAATAATTACAAAATATGTTTTTTGTAAAATTAAATGCTAATAAATAACCTGACTAGCCGGATAATGATTTGCTCATCTGGTCATATTTTGAATAATTCCAATACGGAAAATGCTGGTTTTTCCTCCTTTTGACCTAAAAAATATTTGACATTGACCACAATTTAATTTAACCAATAGGGGGTCGAACAAATCAAATAGACAGACAGGAAACGATGCACCACATTAGCCCGGAAAAAATGGTTCTTATAAATACCATGACAACCACCATTACGATTACCACCGGAACCCTGAGTTACGGTGCGGGCTGACGCATATATATAAAACAATCACAAGCCCGTATCCCACAAGATACGGGCTTTTTTTTGGACAGAAATCAGGAGAAAAATTAATGCGAGTATTGAAATTCGGAGGAACCTCAGTTGCGAATCACCAGCGTGTACTGAGCGTCGCAGATATCGCCGAGAATGAATTATCCCTTGGGCAAGTGGCCTTGGTACTCTCTGCTCCCGCGAAGATCACCAACCATTTGGTAGCAATGATTGAAAAAACGGTTGCTGGGCAAGATATTGTTTCCAATATGAGCGATGCCAGTCAAATCTTTGCTGATTTACTGTCAGGATTGAAAGAGCAACAAGCAGGGTTTGATTATGAGCGTCTGAAAGGGATCGTGGAGCGTGAGCTTGCCAGCCTGAAACAGACTCTGCACGGCATTTCGCTGTTGAAACAATGTCCGGATAGCATTAACGCCTCCCTGATCTGTCGTGGCGAAAAGCTGTCGATTGCCATCATGGAAGCGGTGCTACAGGCGCGTGGTCATAAAGTGACTGTCATTGATCCCGTCAAAACCCTTTGTGCACATGGATATTCTCTCGAATCTACCGTCGATATCCATGAATCTGCCAAACGCATTGCCGCGCTTCACATCCCTGCTGACCACATTATCCTGATGGCGGGCTTCACTGCGGGTAATGAAAATGGCGAACTGGTCGTGCTGGGACGCAACGGCTCTGACTATTCAGCTGCGGTATTAGCCGCCTGCCTGCGAGCTGACTGCTGTGAAATCTGGACGGATGTCGACGGTGTTTATACTTGTGATCCAAGAGCGGTTAAAGATGCACGCTTGCTGAATTGCCTGTCATACCAGGAGGCGATGGAATTATCTTATTTCGGCGCGAAAGTGCTCCATCCCCGTACTATCGCTCCTATCGCTCAATTTCAAATTCCTTGTCTGATAAAAAACACCGCCAACCCTGGGGCGCCGGGGACGTTTATTGGTGATGCGCTGATTGATAATGCTCTTATTGATCATGAACAAAAAGATCAGAATATGCCGATTAAAGGCATTACCAATCTGAATCATATGGCGATGATCAACGTTTCCGGCCCCGGCATGAAAGGGATGGTCGGGATGGCGGCACGGGTCTTTTCCGTCATGTCGCGCAAGGGAATTTCCGTCGTGTTAATCACACAGTCCTCATCAGAATACAGCATCAGTTTCTGTGTACCGCAAAGGGAGCTGGTAAACGCGCAAAAAGCACTGACAGAAGAGTTTTATCTGGAGCTCAAAGATGGTGTGCTTGATCCTATTGACGTGATCAACAACCTTGCCATTATTTCCGTTGTTGGGGATGGCATGCGTACCCAAAAAGGCACTTCTGCCCGCTTTTTCTCCGCCTTGACACGCGCCAATATCAACATTATTGCCATTGCGCAAGGCTCTTCGGAACGCTCCATTTCTGCCGTTATTGACAATGATGCAGCGACCACGGCGGTTCGTCTCTGCCACCAAATGCTGTTTAACACGGCTCAAGTGGTTGAAGTCTTCGTTGTCGGTGTGGGGGGCGTAGGCAGTGCTTTAATCGAACAAATTCGCCGCCAGCAAACCTGGCTCAAACAGAAACATATCGATCTGCGTGTCTGTGGTATTGCCAATTCCCGTGCTTTGTTGACGGATATGCAGGGCATCTGTCTGGATAACTGGCAACAGGCGCTTTCAGAAGCCAATAAGCCTTTCAGCCTGAGTCGTCTGATCCGCCTTGAAAAAGAGTACCATCTCTTAAATCCGGTTATTGTGGACTGTACGTCTAATCAGTCGATTGCGGAGCAATATGCAAGCTTCCTCAGCGACGGTTTTAACGTTGTCACACCCAATAAAAAAGCCAATACTTTATCGATGGCTTATTACCGCCAAATCCGTCAGGCAGCCGAAAAATCGAAACGCAAATTCCTGTATGACACGAATGTCGGGGCGGGCTTGCCGGTTATCGAAAACTTACAAAATCTGCTTCATGCCGGCGATGAATTAGTCCAGTTCAGTGGCATCCTGTCGGGTTCCCTATCCTACATTTTCGGGATGCTGGATGAAGGCATGACGCTCTCACAAGCCACTGCGCTGGCAAAAGAGAAAGGCTTTACGGAACCCGATCCACGGGATGATCTCTCTGGCATGGACGTTGCCCGGAAACTGTTGATCCTGGCGCGCGAGGCAGGCTATGAACTCGAACTGGAAGATATCCATGTTGAGCCAGTTTTACCACTCTCGTTTGATGCCAGTGGTGATGTTGACAGCTTCCTGCAACGTTTGCCGCAACTGGATCAGGCATTTAACCAACGTGCAAAAGAGGCCGCAGAACAAGGAAAAGTGTTACGTTATGTGGGTTTGATTGAGCAAGGCCGTTGTACAGTGAAAATGGTCTCTGTTGACGGTAACAATCCACTTTATAAAGTCAAGAATGGCGAAAACGCACTGGCTTTCTATACCCGTTATTATCAACCCATTCCGCTGGTATTACGTGGTTATGGCGCAGGGAATGATGTCACGGCCGCCGGCGTTTTTGCTGATATATTACGCACTCTATCATGGAAATTGGGGGTTTAATGGTTGTCAGGGTTTATGCGCCTGCCTCTATCGGGAACGTTGGCGTCGGATTTGATGTGCTTGGCGCAGCGGTTTCTCCCGTTGATGGCTCGCTGCTTGGAGATTGTGTCTCCGTCAGTGAAGCTGAACGTTTCAGCCTGAAGAATAAAGGGCGATTTGTCGGCAAATTACCGACCGATCCCAAACAAAATATTGTCTACCAATGCTGGCAGCTTTTTTGTCAACGGTTAGGGAAAGCGCTCCCCGTTACCATGACATTAGAGAAAAACATGCCAATTGGCTCCGGGTTAGGTTCCAGTGCCTGCTCTGTGGTGGCCGGTCTGGTGGCGTTGAATGAGTATGCAGGCCGTCCATTTAACCAACACCAATTGCTGGATATGATGGGTGAATTAGAAGGACGCATTTCCGGCGGTGTTCATTATGATAATGTCGCCCCCTGCTATTTGGGCGGATTGCAGCTGATATTATCTCAGGAAGATACTACCTGTCTGCCAGTTCCCACGTTTGATGATTGGCTATGGGTCATGGCTTATCCCGGCATTAAAGTCTCGACATCAGAAGCCCGTGCGATCCTGCCAACCCACTACACCCGTCAGGATATCATTGAGCATGGACGTCACTTTGCCGGCTTTATTCACGCCTGCCATACCCGGCAACCGGAACTGGCAGCCAAATTAATGAAAGATGTGGTGGCAGAACCTTACCGCACACAACTGTTACCCGGATTTGCCGACGCCCGTGATGCGGTTAAGCAATTAGGGGCACTGACATGCGGCATTTCCGGTTCCGGCCCCACACTTTTTGCCATTTGTCAGCAAATGGCGGTCGCCGAAGAGGTTGCACACTGGCTGCAACAACATTACGTACAGAATGATGAAGGCTTTGTACACATTTGCCGTCTGGATCTCGCAGGCGCACGACAGGTAAAGTAACCATGAAATTATATAACTTAAAAGACAACAGCGAGCAGGTCAGTTTTTCACAGGCGGTAAAACAGGGATTAGGCAGACAACAGGGGCTATTTTTTCCGCAGGAGCTGCCGGCATTCAGCCGTGATGAAATTGACGACTTATTGAAATTGGATTTTGTCAGCCGCAGCCAACGCATTCTCTCCGCCTTTATTGGCGATGAAATTCCCGCAGAGCAACTGGCCGACCGCGTGAAAAAGGCGTTTGCCTTCCCTGCCCCCATCACAACTGTCGAAGATGACATCGCTTCACTGGAACTTTACCACGGCCCAACACTGGCCTTTAAAGACTTCGGCGGCCGTTTTATGGCGCAAATCCTGGCTCAGATCGCCGGGGAACAGCCCGTCACGATTTTGACTGCGACCTCCGGTGATACCGGTGCCGCTGTTGCCCATGCCTTCTATGGTTTGCATAACGTACAGGTTGTGATCCTTTATCCCGAAGGCAAAATCAGTCCATTGCAGGAAAAACTCTTCTGTACGCTGGGCGGTAATATCCATACCGTCGCTATCAAGGGAGATTTCGATGCTTGTCAGGCCTTGGTCAAACAGGCTTTTGATGACGAAGCGTTGAAGCAGACTTTGCATCTCAACTCCGCCAACTCGATTAATATCAGCCGCCTGCTGGCACAAATCTGTTATTACTTTGAAGCAGTTGCGCAGATCCCGGCTGAAAAACGTGAACAATTGGTGATTTCCGTTCCCAGTGGCAATTTCGGCAATTTAACCGCGGGGCTACTGGCAAAATCACTGGGACTGCCGGTAAAACGTTTTATCGCAGCCACCAATGTTAATGACACCGTTCCGCGCTATTTAGCGGAAGGCCAATGGCTGCCACAGCAAACCATTGCGACCCTGTCCAATGCCATGGATGTCAGCCAGCCCAATAACTGGCCACGCATCGAAGAACTGTTCAAACGTAAAGGCTGGGCACTGAGTGAACTGGCCAATGGCGTGGTGGATGACGCAACCACGCAAGATACCCTGCGCGAGCTGGCGGCAAAAGGCTATATTTCCGAACCCCATGCGGCGGTCGCTTATCGCGTCTTACGTGATCAATTACAAGCAGGGGAATATGGTTTATTCTTGGGTACAGCGCATCCCGCCAAATTCAAGGAAAGTGTCGAAGCCGCCCTCGGCCAGCCATTACCTTTGCCAAAAGCCTTAGCTGAACGCGCGGATCTGGATTTGTTATCCCACTTTATGCCTGCTAATTTCGCCACCTTGCGTGAATTTTTGCTGGAAAGAGCGCCGGAATAAAATAACCTGACATTGATCACTCCACGATCACTCCACTGATTAAGGTGGAGTGATCCTTTGCTGGATATGATTGATTTTAGCCACAACTGACTTGAAGAACAGCGGAAATTACAGAGCCATCAAGCAAATAAAAAAAAATGATTGCAAAATAGAAATCATTTTTCTGCGGTGTTATAGTCTTCATATTGTTCATATTATGAGACGAATAACCGTGGAAAAATCAGAAAATAGACTTATTGATAGTGACTTAAAGCAACGTGTTTCACCTGAGCAAAAAGGTGAACTGGGATTCAGGCTTGTGCTGGTTCTGGGAATGTTGAGTGCCATTGGAGCGCTTTCAACTGACATGTACCTTCCTTTGTTTCCCAGCATGTCACATGCACTCATCACGACTCAGGCAGGAATTCAATTAAGCCTGACCTCATTTATGGCTGGCCTTGCGATTGGGCAATTAATCATTGGTCCTTGGTCAGATGTTATTGGCAGGAGAAACCTTTTATTAGGTGGCATGGTTTTGCTGACCGTAGCATCAATGGCTTGTGCATTCTCTTCAAATATTGAAATGCTGATCATTAGCCGCTTTTTTCAAGGTGCTGGTGGTGCATCAGGTATTGTTCTGACACGTGCCATTGTTTCCGATCTCAGTTTTGGAAATAAATCTGCCTACTATTTCAATCTAATGCTGGCGATACAAGGTGCAGCACCGATAGTTGCCCCATTGATAGGAGGAATGGCGGCTCATTTTCCGTGGCAAGTAATATTTGTCTTTATGGCGGTGATTTCACTGATACTTACCCTCTTAACGTTTATTTATGTGCCGGAAAGTTTGCCGGGTAAATCAGCCTCTGGTGGAAGTAAGGGGAGTTTGGTTAAGCCGTTTTTAAAACTGTTCAAAAACCGAGTTTATATGGGATATACGTTAGTATTTTCTGCCACTTTTGGGGCACTGTTTGCTTACATTTCAGCATCACCTTTTATATACCAGTCCATGTTTAAATTTACCCCCGGATTTTTTTCTATTTTATTTGCAATTAATGCCGGAATTATGCTGTTTAGCAGCATACTCAGCGCCAAGTGGGTTGAGCGGGTTGGTGCCAAAACCCTCGTCATAATCGGGGTTATAACAACCTTCATCCTAGTTTGTCTGCTACTGGTTGTAAATTATCTCAGCATCTATCAGCTCGAGTTAACAACAGCAATTTTCATGCTGCTTATGTTTACGATGGCGTTAGTTTTTGGCAATGCAGCGAGTTTGGCATTAACAGCCGTTCCCGATATAAGAGGGGCGGGTTCTGCTGTCCTTGGCGCTCTTCAGTTTGGATCCGCTTCTTTGACCGCATTTTTAACGGGACTTGGCAAATCTGTGTCTCTGTTTCCTGTCTCTATGGTATTAATCGGGTGTGGGATTATCACGCTCTTTTCCCTGATGTTAGTGCGCGTAAGGAGATAAAAGAAATGAGAAGTCGTGAACAAAATGCTATTGAAATTCGTGGTGCGAGGCAAAATAACCTTAAAGGAATTGATTTACGTATTCCTAAGAATGTCATCACTGTATTCACCGGTGTTTCTGGTTCAGGTAAAAGTTCTCTTGTATTCGGTACAATTGCCGCGGAATCCCAAAGACAACTCAATGATACTTTTCCTCCTTATATCCGACATCGTTTACCGTATTATGGTCAGCCAGATGTGGATGAGATAAATAACCTGACCACCGCGATTATTATTAACCAAAAGCGTATTGGTGAAAATGTACGCTCAACAGTGGGTACCGCATCAGATATTTACACCTTGCTGCGCCTCTTATTTTCCCGCATTGGTCAGCCTTTTGTGGGATTTTCCAATATCTTCTCTTTCAACCACCCATCAGGGATGTGTCCCCATTGTGAAGGGCTGGGCATTGCCAGCACAATCGATGTGAAAAAACTGGTGAATGAAAATAAGTCACTGAATAACGGTGCTATTGCGTACCCGACATTTGCACCGGGAACCTGGCGGTGGCGTCGGTATGCTCATTCGGGTTTGTTTGATAATAATAAGAAAATTTCTGATTACTCAGCAGAAGAACGTCAGCTGTTACTTTACGCAGATAACATCGTGCCGGCAAATCCATCCCCCGACTGGCCTAAATCGGCTCGATTTGAAGGGATCATTCCCAGATTCACGCGCAGTTATCTTGTAAAAAACAACAAAGAATACAAAAGCGAAGAATTCAAAGACATTGTTTCAATGAAACAGTGCCCTGTTTGCCACGGGCAGAGGCTTAATAAACAGATCCTGTCATGTCTAATTCAAGGCAAAAGTATCGGAGATTGTGTCGATATACCGATTGTCGAGCTGAATCAGTTCATGGCAACACTGACTGAACCTTCAGTGAGTACACTCATTAATGCGTTAAAAGAACGTCTGGCATCAATGTGTTCTGTCGGCCTAGGGTATCTGAATCTTAATCGTCCAACCACAACATTATCAGGGGGAGAGGCACAACGGTTAAAAATGGTGCGGCACTTAGGCAGCAGCCTCACGGGGATGAC
>NZ_JAQRFJ010000049.1:0-29058 GCF_028599065.1 Xenorhabdus sp. PR6a
TAACTTTTACCGTGTTTTTTCGTCCAGGTTGCATCGGTATCTTTCTGACACCGTTTGTTTTTCGTCCAGTCATCAGGGACTTGACCCTGACGGATTTGTTCATTCTCTTCTTTCTTATTGTGTTGTTTAGGAACCGGAATCAACGTGGCATCAATGATTTGGCCGCCACGAGGGATAAATCCCTGTGCCGAAAGCTGATGCTTCGCCTCGTCAAACAACGCCCTGGCCCCTTCCTGACCAATCCGTTTTTCGAAATACCAAATGGTATTGCGATCTGGAATATTAATGACATCGGTCAAACGACAAAAACGTTGCCAACTCATGCGGTCAAGTAATTGATATTCCATCTTTTCATCGGAAAGATTATGGAAATGTTTCAGGATAATGATGCGAACCATCACCTCAGTCGGGAATGGCGGGCGTCCGCCTTTGGGAGAAATAATCCGTGGCGCGACCCGGTCTACCGTGTCAGCCAGTGCCGAGAAATCAACATACTTATCAAGGACAAGCAGTGGATCGCCTAATTCATCAATTTTTCGACGATGGTATTCGGCTGCCAGCTTATCTTTTTTTAAAGCAGAACGAGGCGGTATCATGACGGCGCTACCTTGTAGGGAGGGAGGGATGTATTGTGTCTCTATTTTCCTCAATTTGGTAGCTGTGAAAAGTTTTTAGAGGTTCCCTAAAGTAAGAAGACCGTTGCTATTATTCTTTCTTCTCTCCTTCAATTGAGTTACCTAAAGTGTTAAGTTTGTATTACATTAAAATTTTCATATTTATTTTTATATTATTACAGCTTTTTCCCTGGTGTTGGTGCTAGTATAAGGCACTAAGAGTTGAGCAATAAATATCCATGAAATTTTTTACCGTTGAAACACTTGAGAGTTTTAACTATTTTTTGCGACATTGGAAGCGTATAAAATACTTTAATTTACATCTCTTATCTTAGGGCAAATAAACAGCATTAAGCACTTGTTTGTAATCAATGAACATTTAAATGTTCATATCCAACCTTTGACTCTCTAATTATTGTGCCATATTATATGATTCAAAAAATAATGAAGGAAAAAGACCATGAGTAATAAACCTATCATTTCACCTCAAATCATTAACACACTGGCAATAAGTCACGATCCTTGGGGAATTAAAGATAATAACTCATGTTTTATTTATGGCAACAAAGCATTAAGTGTGCTTAAAGGGTTTCCCGATTCATTTGATTTTGAAGGACTTTATGATAAAGATCTGCCTTGGGATGGTGCTGAGTTTGCAAAAGCCTATATTCATCATGATCAAAAGGTCATGCAGGAAGAAAAGTCCTATGTTTCACTAGAAACACATATTTGGGGAGAAGAGAAAACGTTATCCTCTTATTTTTGTGAAAAATCACCTCTTTACCATGAAAACGGTGACTGTATAGGAATTATATATCACTTATGGAAAGCCCAAGATTATTCATTAACCCGCCTATATCATGGAAAACTCCCTGCTTCCATTATATTTCAACCTCCTGCTCATTTATTTACCCAACGTGAATGGGATATTATTTTTCTCTCTCTACATAAATATACCAGCAAACAAATTGGCAGGACATTAAATATCTCCTACCGTACTGTCGAAAATTATACCGCTCAAATATATAAAAAAGCGGGGGTTAGCTCTGCCCAACAATTAGAAGAATACTGTCGCATTAATAATTTCGATCTCTATGTACCAGAGAGATTTTTGCGTCCTGAAAGCCGTATTCTTGACTGAACCCTAAATTTTTCGGCATCCACAATAATCCGTGTCCAACCTGAAAAACACCTCATCCATTAAACATGTTTTCATCCAATAAGTGATCTGCATTCCATTTTTACAATCCGATGCGGATTTTATTTGCCTATTTGTTAATCGCAATCTATTTATTGCTCAACAAAAGGCACAAGTTCCCATCGGATACGTTTTACTGATGACCAACAAATTCCGGCTTTACTTTTTCATGATCTTATAAAACAACAATAAGGAACCGTTATGAAAACGATTTTAGTCACTGCTTTTGAGCCTTTCGGTGGTGAAACCATCAATCCATCATGGGAGGCCGTCAGGCCATTGCAGGGAGGCCAAATTGCGGGTGCGAAGATTGACGTTTGCCAATTGCCTTGCGTTTTCGATGCTTCTCTGGAACATCTCTACACCGCCATTGAACGGGTTAAACCCGAAGTGGTAATTACCGTCGGAGAAGCCGGAGGCAGACCCAATATCAGCGTAGAACGCATCGCAATCAATATTAACGATGCCCGTATTCCGGATAATGCCGGCAAACAGCCGATTGATACGCCTGTGATTACAGGTGGTTCTGCGGCTTATTTTTCTACCCTGCCCATCAAAGCCATAGTAAATGCGCTAAATGCTGCCGGCATTCCTGCAACCGTCTCTCAAACGGCAGGAACTTTCGTCTGCAACCATGTGATGTACGGTTTGCTGCATTATTTGCATCAACGTAATTTGCATCAACCTGCCTCCGTTGTACGGGGCGGCTTTATCCATGTTCCTTATTTGCCCGAACAGGCAGCCAGACACTCTGGTACAACACCCAGTATGACGGCAGAGATGATGACGGCAGCATTGAAAATCGCCATCGAATCAACATGCAAAAATGAAAAAGATATTACCGCCACAGGCGGGGCAATAAGCTGAAAAAAGTAAGCTGAAAAAACTGAAAAATAGCCACTGTAACTCAGTGGCTATTTCATTTAGAAAGGTAACACTTGGTAGATATTCAGTAGCCAGATAACGATAACCGCAAAGATTGCCGCGATAATATCATCCAGCATAATGCCGATACCGCCTTTCACATAGCGGTCAAACCAGCGGATCGGCCACGGTTTCCACATATCAAAAATGCGGAATACCACAAAGCCAACCAAAACCCATTGCCAGTTGAGCACCGGGATCGCCATCAGTGTGATCCACATACCAATGAATTCATCCCAGACGACACAACCCGGATCGTCCACCTTCATGGCATCGGCGGCTTTCTGGCAAATTACGCAGCCAATGACGGTTCCCAACACAATCGCCAGCCAAACTCCCCATGTCGGTAACTGAGCCAGCAACAACCAGAAAGGGATCGCCGCCACGGAACCCATTGTGCCCGGCATAATCGGCGATAAACCACTTCCGAAGCCCGTCGCCAATAAATGCCACGGGTTACTCATTTTTAAGTGGCGTTTTGCATCATCCATGCGTTCCCTCCGTTTGATCATTTTCTTCCTGATGCGCAACCGGCGGACAAGGTACTACCGGTTTTTTATCCGTTTTAAAATGGTCAAATCCATTCAGATCCAATGCAATCTCTTCGTTATGGTTAAAATAGCGGATGCCTTCTGATTCTGGCCTGATTTGCCCAATACAGCAGAAGCTCGCGCCGGCATGAGCCAATGCCATATTTAACGCGCCACGGTTGAGCTCAGGGACGGTGAAGCATAACTCATAATCTTCCCCGCCACTCAACGCCCATTTCAATGCCTGTTCAGGAGAGACATATTGCTGCATCGCTTGCGAATAAGGTAACGCATCCAGATTGATACGTGCCCCGCATTGGCTCGCTGTCAGAATATGGTTGAGGTCAGAAATCAATCCATCAGACAAATCAATCGCGGAAGATGCCAGATTACGTAATGCCTGTCCTTGTAAAACGCGGGGTTGTGGACGGAGATGGCGCTTGACCAGCCAGTTGTGGATCGCAGGATCTTCCACTATCAGGCGCTCTTGCAGCAAGGCAAGCCCTGCTGCACTGTCACCCAAGGTACCGGTGGCATAAATCCAATCGCCGTTTTTCGCCCCGGCACGACGCAACGCCCTGCCAGCCGGCACCAATCCATGTACGGTCAGCGTCAAACTCATGGGGCCTTTTGTCGTATCCCCACCAATTAACTGCATACCGTAATAGTTCAACTGTTCAAACAGACTATCACTAAATCGTTTTAACCAATCCTCATTGACGTCAGGCAACGTTAACGCCAACGATGCCCAAGCGGGATCAGCCCCAACGGCAGCCAGATCACTGATATTGACAGCTAATGCTTTATAGGCCAAATCTTCCGGTGAGATATCAGGAAGGAAATGGACACCCGCAACCAATGTATCCGTTGTGACCGCTAATTCTTGCTTATCTGCTACGGTTATCAGTGCACAATCATCACCAATCCCCAGGCTGACATCACGGCGGCGGACGAGGTGGCAATTGAAATAACGTGCAATGAGGTCAAATTCACCACATGCCATAATAGAATTCCAAAAAGTGACCAATGATGAGCACATGAGGCCGGAAATCCGGCCTCATGTGTAAAATCATCGAGTTATAATGGGGAACTCCTGGCAAGCAATCACTTCTTCTTGCGTGCTGCCGGCCCTGCTTTATCCAACACCCCATTTACGAATTTATGGCTATCTTCAGCGCCAAACACTTTTGCCAGTTCAATGCCTTCATTAATAGCCACTTTGTAGGGAACATCATCACGAAAGCTTAGTTCAAACATCGACACGCGCAAGATAGCTTTTTCTACCTGACCTAACTCTTCGAGCTGGCGGGAAAGATAAGGCGCCATCAAGGCATCCAATTTTGTAGCATTGACTGCTACCCCAGACAGCAATTCACGGAAATAGGTGACATCAACACCGGTTACGTCCTGCTCTGACAGAAACTGCAATTCAACATCAGCGATGCTGTTTTTGGATAATTGCCATGAATAAATTGCCTGAACAGCACACTCACGAGCACGACGACGAGCAGCAGGTTTCACAAAATTCCCCTTAATTAAAACTAAAAAAACTTAAGCCTTAATGGCTTTGATTACATTGATCATTTCCAATGCGGTCAAGGCAGCTTCCGCACCTTTATTACCCGCTTTAGTCCCTGCGCGTTCAATTGCCTGCTCAATATTTTCAGTTGTCAAAACACCAAATGTGACAGGAATGTCGCTGGACATTGCCACACTGGACAAGCCTGAACTGCATTCGCCGGCAACATATTCGAAGTGGGCTGTACCGCCACGGATCACTGTTCCCAAAGCAATAACCGCATCATATTTTTGCGATTCGGCCAGCGCCTTGGCAGTTAATGGCAGTTCATAGGCGCCTGGCACCCATACGACGGTGATATTGTCTGTAGAAACCTGGCCGATGCGCTCCAATGCATCAACGGCTCCTTCCAGCAGGCTGTCATTAATGAAGTTGTTAAAGCGGGCAATCGCAATAGCAATGCGGGCTTTAGGCGCTGCAACAACACCTTTGATTACGTTCATAGCCTTCCTTATACCTTATTCATATCCGCAGGGGCGCGGATCTTATCACATTATTTTTCTCTGCGTCTTGGTTTATGTCCAAACTGAAATCAGAACACCTAGCGCGGTCGTAAGCGGAGACGCACATCAGGGCCAATCTGTTGGACATCAAACAGAGAAAATTCAGGTGCATCCGATAATTTTTCCAATTCAGGAATATCAAGCAACCCACGGGCACGGTTACCCAACACTTTAGGCGCGATATAAAGGATCAATTCATCGACCAAGCCCAGCGATAACAAAGCCCCCGCCAAAGCCGGTCCACATTCCGCCCAGACAGAATTCACCTGACGCTGACCAAGTTGCATCATCAGCAACACTAAATCAACACCGTCACCCTGTTCCGGTAATAAAATTTGTTCGACATGATCAGGCCATTCTTGCTGATCTTGCTTGATACGTGCTAACCAACATTCCCCGGTTTGCCGGACAACTTGATGCTGTGGCGTCACACGATTTTGGCTATCCGTAATAATACGGATTGGCTGGCGGAGCAAGGCTTGCGGATAAACAGCTTGTGTTTCAGCATCCAGCTCATGCCAGCGGACGGTCAGGGAAGGATCATCTGCCAATACTGTTGCACTGGAACTCAAAATGGCACTGCATTGTGCCCGTAGTTTCTGCACATCCTGACGGGCTTGCGGTGAGGTAATCCACTTGCTTTCCCCCGATGCCAACGCTGTCCGTCCATCTAATGATGCACCCAGTTTCAATTGCAGGTATGGGAACCCTGTCCGCATACGTTTAAAAAAACCCTTATTCAGGGATTCTGCCTGTCCCATCATCAAACCATGTTCAATGGCAATGCCGGCTTGCTGCAATTTATACAAACCACGTCCGGCAACGTGCGGATTGGGATCTTGCATCGCAACTACCACACGGCTTAAGCCTGCGGCAATCAAAGCATCAGCACAAGGCGGTGTTTTACCGTGATGGCTGCACGGTTCAAGGGTCACATAAGCGGTAGCGCCCTTGGCTTTTGCGCCTGCCATGCGCAAGGCATGAACTTCGGCATGAGGCTCGCCCGCCCGTAAATGAAAACCTTCCCCAACGATCTGCTCATCCTTCACGATAACACAACCCACATTCGGATTTGGGGATGTTGTAAAGCGTCCCTGCTGTGCCAACTCCAGTGCGCGGGACATATAGATTTCATCAAGTGTCATAACGTTTAGTCAGTGTTTAGTCTTGTAGTCTGGCTATCTCTTCACCGAATTCGCGAACATCTTCAAAGCTGCGGTAAACAGAGGCAAAACGGATATAGGCCACTTTATCCAATTTTTTCAGGGCATCCATGACAAAATTGCCGATCATTTTGGCCGGAATTTCACGCTCTCCGGTTGCTCGTACCTGTGATTTAATATGGCTGATCGCTGTTTCTACATCATCAGAGCTGACAGGACGTTTTTCCAGTGCCTTCTGCATTCCACGACGCAATTTCTCCTCGTCGAAAGGCTCCCGAATATCATCACTTTTAATGACGCGCGGCATCACCAATTCAGCAACTTCAAACGTCGTGAAACGTTCATGACATTCCAGGCACTGACGGCGACGGCGCACTTGTGAGCCATCCCCTACCAAGCGGGAATCAATAACTTTAGTATCAACGGCTGCGCAAAATGGGCAATGCATATCGTTTCCTGATAGTTAACCGAAGGGATAACAGTGTACCTTGAAGTGATGATGAAAAACACCCTGTCAGTAAGTGCTCACAGGGTGTTTATGCAATATCAGCGCTCAATCATGCAAAACGATGCCACAAAATTTCAGGGAAGAACAGAGGGCTGATCCGCCCCTTCTTTCTCAACTTTCTGCTGGATCAAATGGTCACGTTTCATTCCCAACTTCAACGCCAGTGCAGAAGCAACATAGATAGAAGAGATTGTACCGATAGAAACACCGATTAACATCACCAACGAGAAACCTTTTAGCATTTCGCCACCGAAAATGTACAGCATCAATACCACCAACAAAGTGGTTGCAGAAGTCATAATCGTACGGCTGAGGGTTTGAGTCAGGGAAATGTTGGTGATTTCATACGACGTACCACGGCGGATCTTGCGGAAGTTCTCACGAATACGATCCGACACAACGATGCTATCGTTCAATGAGTAACCGATAACGGACATCAACGATGCAACGATAGTCAGATCAATTTCGATACGAAACAACGACAAAATACCCAGTGTAATCAACACGTCATGGGCAAGTGCAATCACTGCCCCCAGTGCCAGACGCCATTCAAAGCGGAAACCGACATAAATCAGGATACAGATCAAGGCCACCAGTAATGCCATCGCGCCGGTCTGAGCCAGTTCATTCCCGACACTGGGGCCAACGAATTCCACCCGTTTAACCTTGGCCTCTTTATCGATATTCTGATTAATCACCGAGATAATCTTATTGCCAAGTTCCTGCCCAGCATTCCCTGCCACAGGTGGCATACGAACCATTACATCTCGGCTGCTGCCGAAATTTTGCAACAGCGGGTCAGCAAAGCCATTCTGATTCAGGCTCGCACGCATCTTGTCCAGATCCGCGGGTTTACTCAGCTGCACCTCAATGACCGTTCCACCGGTAAAATCAAGCCCCCAGTTAAACCCACGAACGCCTATCATCATGATGGAAGCGACCAACAGCAGGAACGAAATCCCAAAGGCAACGTTGTCCCAGCGCATAAAGTCGATAACTTTACGCCCATAGTTTAATTGTTCAACAGTATAATCCTGTGCCACAACGTGCTCCTTAAATTGACAACTTATTGACACGCTTGCCACCGTACAGCAAGTTCACGATTGCACGTGTTCCCACAATAGCAGTGAACATCGAAGTCACCACACCAATACTGGTAGTGATTGCGAAGCCCTTGATAGAGCCAGTCCCCACGGCATACAAAATGATGGCCGTAATCAACGTCGTCAGGTTTGCATCGATGATACTGGAAAACGCTCCTCGATAACCTTCATAAATGGCCTGCTGGACTGAACGGCCATTGCGCAATTCTTCTTTGATACGTTCGTTGATCAATACGTTCGCATCCACGGCAACGGCAAGTGTCAGGACGATACCGGCAATCCCCGGCATGGTCAGCGTCGCTCCCGGCAACAGGGACATAATACCAACAATGAGTACCAAGTTAACCAGCAGCGCAGTGCTCGCAATCAGACCAAACTTGCGGTAGTAAATCACCATAAATACGATAGAAGCAATCAGCCCCCACAAACACGCTTGAAGGCCCTGCTCAATATTTTGCAAGCCCAGCGTTGGCCCAATGGTACGCTCTTCCACAATCTGGATTGGTGCGATCAACGCCCCCGCACGCAGTAATAGCGATAACTGGCGCGCTTCCGCCGGATTGCTAATGCCTGTTATGCGGAAACTGTTACCCAAACGGGACTGAATCGTAGCAATGTTGATAACTTCTTCTTGTTTAACCAAAATCGCACGGCCATTGGCATCTTTCTTGCCGCTGTCTTTGTATTCCACAAACAGCGTTGCCATTGGTTTATGCAAATTATCTTTGGTGAAATTAGACATCGCTGTGCCACCAGCACTGTCCAGCGAAATATTCACCTGCGGATAACCGTTTTCATCCGTGCTGGAAGTCGAATCGGTAATATGATCGCCCGTCAAGATAACCCGCTTGTACAACACAACTGGGCTGCCATCACGGGTCTCTTTCACTTCGGAATCAGCTGGGATACGACCATATTGCACGACGTTCTGATCAACATTGGCATTGACCAGACGGAATTCCAGGGTTGCGGTTGCGCCAAGAATCTCTTTCGCACGGGCAGTATCCTGAATACCGGGCAATTCAACGACGATACGGTCGGCACCTTGACGTTGAACCAGAGGTTCCGCAACCCCCAATTGGTTGACGCGATTACGCAAGATAGTGATGTTCTGCTGTACCGCATAAGTCCGCGCTTCACGCAGACGCTCATCACTCATCACCGCTTTCAGCGTGCTTTCTGCACCAGTGGAGAACACTAAGTCACGGTGGCGGGGTTCAAGATAGCTTTCCGCTTTAGAACGTGCATCATTATCACGGAAACGCATTTCGACGCCGTAATTATCCGTTTTACGGATAGTCGAATAAGGAATACCTTGATCACGCAGTTCAGTGCGCAGGCTATCAATATTCTGTTCCTGCAATTTGCCCAGTGCGGTTTCCATATCCACTTCCATTAAGAAATGAACACCACCGCGCAGGTCAAGCCCCAGTTTCATCGGTTCAGCACCGACGGCGCTTAACCAAATAGGCGTTGCAGGTGCGAGGTTCAATGCCACGACATATTGTTCACCCAATGCAGAGACCAGTGCTTCACGCGCACGAAGCTGCACATCAGTGCTATTGAAACGAGCAAGGATTGCGCCATTTTCCAACGCAATGGACTTACTTTTGATTTGATCTTGTTCTAAAACATTACGGACTTGGTCCAGCGTTTTTTCACTGGCGGCGATGCCTCGCGCACCAGTGATTTGTACAGCCGGATCCTCACCATAAAGGTTGGGAAGTGCATAAAGCAAACCGATGAGGATCGCAGCGATCAGCATCAGATACTTCCACAAAGGATAACGGTTCAACACGGCAGTTCCCTTCGGGAAAATCGGAAAATTAAATAGCCTTCATTGTACCTTTCGGCAGAACGGCGGCAACGAAGTCACGTTTGACGGTTATTTCTGTGGTCTCATTCAGTGCAATAACAACATAGCCTGTTTCAGACACTTTAGTGACACGACCAACCAAACCGCCAGAAGTCAGTACTTCATCTCCTTTGGAGATGGAATCCATCAGTTTCTTATGTTCTTTGGTACGTTTTTGTTGTGGACGCAGGATCATGAAATAGAAAATCAAACCGAAAACAACCAGCATGATAATTAGAGAATATGGGTTCCCCTGAGCTTGCGCTGGTGCACCAGCGGCTGCCGCAGCTTCAGAAATAAAAAGACTCATCAAACTTCCCTCATTGTTATCGAAAATATGACTGTCGAAAATAGTATTATTGACAATCGACAGTGGCTCGATCAAAAACCAGCCCAATATGCTACACATATTGAGGCTGATTAGTCACGATAAATTATATATTTAACGGCGGAACGGGTTTACCGATCTGCTGATAAAACGCGTCGACAAACTGTGCCAGTTTGCCTTCTTCAATGGACTGGCGAATTCCAGCCATCAAACGCTGATAATACCTTAAATTATGTATCGTATTCAGCCTTGCACCAAGAATTTCGTTGCAACGATCAAGGTGATGGAGGTAAGCCCGACTATAATTGCGACAAGTATAGCAATCACAATGTTCATCCAACGGAGCGGTATCTTCTTTGTGTCTGGCGTTACGGATTTTAATCACCCCTTCGGTCACAAACAGGTGACCATTGCGGGCATTACGTGTCGGCATCACGCAGTCAAACATATCGATACCACGACGAACCCCTTCTACCAAATCCTCCGGCTTGCCGACGCCCATCAAATAGCGAGGCTTATCTTGTGGGATTTGAGGGCAAACATGTTCCAGAATACGGTGCATATCTTCTTTAGGTTCACCAACCGCCAGCCCTCCTACAGCGTAGCCATCAAAGCCGATTTCCACCAGCCCTTTTATGGAAACATCACGCAGGTCTTCATAAACACTACCTTGAATAATACCAAACAAGGCATTTTTATTACCCAACTCATCAAAACGTTGGCGACTACGGGCAGCCCAGCGCAATGACATTTCCATCGAACGTTTCGCGTAATCCCAGTCCGCGGGATAGGGCGTACATTCATCAAAAATCATGACAATATCGGAACCCAAGTCATATTGGATTTCCATGGATTTTTCCGGGCTGAGAAACACCGGCGTTCCATTGATAGGGTTACGGAAGTGAACTCCCTCTTCCTTGATTTTACGCATGGCACCGAGGCTAAAAACCTGAAAACCGCCAGAGTCAGTCAAAATAGGGCCTTGCCACTGCATAAAATCATGCAGGTCACCATGCAATTTCATGATTTCCTGCCCCGGACGCAACCAAAGGTGGAAAGTATTCCCTAACAGGATCTGCGCTCCGGTTTCTTTCACCTCTTCCGGTGTCATGCCTTTTACCGTGCCGTAAGTTCCCACGGGCATAAATGCCGGTGTTTCCACAACACCACGATCAAAAACCAGGCGGCCACGACGGGCATTGCCATCCGTCTTTTGTAACTCAAATTTCACTTAACCTCCAGACATCAGAAAAACAGTCCGATGCGATGTTTAGATGCCATTCAAATCAGCGGAGCTGAAATGAAAAATATTCTGATTTTAAACGCTTTTATTTCAAAGTAATTAATTTATTTGGATACCATCTCTTTTGCTGCCATTTTATTGCGATTGATAAACATGGCATCACCATAACTGAAAAAGCGATATTTTTCTGCTACCGCTTCTTTGTAGGCACTCATGGTATTTTGATAACCGGCAAACGCAGAAACCAGCATGATCAGTGTGGATTCGGGCAAATGGAAATTGGTGATCAGTGCGTCTACAACCTGATATTCAAATCCAGGATAGATAAAGATCTGAGTATCACCAAAAAATGGCGCAATAATCCCATCCTGACAAGCTCTCGCGGCACTTTCCAGTGAACGGACGGAGGTTGTTCCTACCGCAACAACGTTATTACCACGTGCCTTACACGCCAGTATCGCATCCACGACCTCCTGTGGCACTTCCGCATATTCGGCGTGCATCACGTGATCTTCAATCGTCTCCACCCGCACAGGCTGGAAAGTCCCGGCACCAACATGCAGGGTGACAAAGGCCATCTCGACGCCTTTTTCACGCAGGGCAGCCAAAAGGGGTTCATCAAAATGCAATCCGGCAGTTGGAGCCGCCACCGCTCCTGGACGTTCACTATAGACAGTCTGATACAATTCACGATCCGCATCTTCATCAGGGCGAGCGATATATGGAGGCAGTGGCATGTGACCGATCTGATCCAAAATGGTCAAGACATCACGCTCATCATCAAAACGGATTTCAAACAAAGTATCGTGACGCGCCAGCATCGTTGCCTTAATGCTTCGAGCCTCACCAAGAGCATCTTCACCAAGAACATCACCACCAAGAATCAGTTCAGTCCCTTCTTTTGGTGCCTTGGACGCACGAATGTGAGCAAGTACTCGCTTATCATCCAGCATCCTTTCGACTAAAACTTCCAACTTTCCCCCCGTCGCTTTGCGGCCAAACAGACGCGCAGGAATGACGCGGGTATTATTGAAAACCAACAGATCACCGGCTTCCAGCTTATCCAGCACATCAGTAAAAATACCGTGCGACAGCTTGCCTGTTTCACCATCAAGGGAAAGCAAGCGACAAGCACTTCGTTGCGGCTGGGGATAGTGAGCAATCAGCTCTTCTGGCAGTTCAAATGTAAAATCAGCGACACGCATTTTATCTGTATCAATTAAAAAAACAGGCGGACTAGTCTAGTGCTGCAAACGCCAGGGTGCAACCAAAGAAGCGCTTGGTTTAACTACTTACGGAATACTCTTTTACGGTATACTCTCACCATGAATTTTCTTGCACACCTTCATTTAGCGGCATTAGCGGAAAGCTCCTTATTGGGAAATTTGATGGCGGATTTCGTTCGGGGTTCCCCGGAAGGCGCATTCAGTCCTGATATTGTGGCGGGTATCCGGATGCATCGTCGGGTAGACAGCCTGACAGACCAGCATCCGCTTGTCACACAGGCACGCAAATTATTCCGTGACGAATATCGGCGCGTTGCCCCCATTACTCTTGATATTGTCTGGGATCACTTTCTTTCCCTTCATTGGGACAAATTTGAAAAACATTACTCGTTGCCTGAGTTTGTCAGTTTTGCCCGCAGCAATATAGAACCTCATCTCGCCTCAACCCCGGAAAAATTTCAAGCATTGAACAATACCCTTTGGTCACAGAACTTGCTTATCCGTTATGCTGATATGTCATGTATCGCCAATGTGTTGCAAAACATGGCACGCCAGCGGCCGAAATTATCCGCACTGGCCGGTTCGTATCGGGATATCGAAAATCATTACCTTGATTTTGAAACGCTATTTTGCCAGTTCTACCCAGAGATGATGGCATTAGCGTCAAATAAGCGTCTGCTTGGATAGGACTTGAACTTTTTATAAATAGCTTTATCTTAATGTAGTCCAAAAGGAATTAAAAACAGCCTATTGATAGGTAAAACCTATTATATCAATTGGTATTTTATCCTTTATTGCTATACCCTAATTCCTTATGCTGTAACCCGTTTTTACATCACACCTTTTAAAATCACAGGAGTCAATTATGGTTTTAGTCACCCGCCAAGCCCCTGACTTTACAGCGACTGCCGTTCTCGGTAACGGTGAAATAGTTAATAACTTCAACCTGAAAAAACACCTGAATGGCCGCCCTGCTGTTCTTTTCTTCTGGCCAATGGATTTCACTTTCGTCTGCCCTTCTGAGCTGATTGCTTTCGATCATCGCTATGAAGAATTCCAGAAACGTGGTGTTGAAGTTGTTGGTGTCTCCTTCGACTCTGAATTCGTTCACAATGCATGGCGTAAGACCCCAATCAACGCAGGTGGCATCGGCGAAGTCAAATACCCAATGGTTGCTGACATTAAACGTGACATCATGAAAGCCTACGGCATTGAGCACCCAGAAGCTGGCGTTGCCCTGCGTGGTTCTTTCCTGATCGACAAAAACGGTGTTGTCCGTCATCAAGTGGTTAACGATCTGCCACTGGGTCGTAACATCGATGAAATGCTGCGTATGGTTGACGCTCTGCAATTCCATGAAGAGCACGGCGAAGTTTGTCCTGCACAATGGGCGAAAGGTCAAGAAGGTATGGGCGCTTCACCTGAAGGCGTCGCAAAATACCTGACCAAGAACGCTGATAAGCTGTAATATCCATCAAGATTCAATCAGTTCATTATATTCGAACTATCCAAAACCAGCCGTCCCATCGGCTGGTTTTTTTATTTCCAAAAATCTCATTCTTTAGATAAGGTGAACCAAGCATTAGAAACAAAAATATTACAAACACCCAAATTCATTAACATCCAGCCATTAACAACCGGCTTATATCAGGAGAACAATACATGTTTAAATCATGGAAAATTCCACTTATCGCTGTTTCCCTACTTATTGCCGCCCCACTTTATTCTGCCACTGAGCCTGCGGTTGAAGCCAAACAAGGCATGGTTGTCAGCTCACAGCGCCTTGCTTCACAAGCTGGCATCGATATTCTCAAAATGGGCGGAAACGCCATTGATGCCGCAGTTGCCGTTGGCTATGCCCAGGCGGTGGTTAACCCCTGCTGCGGCAATATTGGCGGTGGTGGTTTTATGACTATCCATCTCGCTAATGGCAAAGATACTTTCATTAATTTCCGTGAAACCGCGCCGGCTGCTGCCAGCGCTGATATGTATCTGGATAAAGACGGAAAAATTATCAAAGGTGCCAGCCTGTATGGTTATAAAGCGATTGCTGTACCGGGCACAGTCATGGGATTTGAAGAGGCATTGAAAAAGTACGGCACATTGACCCGCGAACAAGTCATGGCACCGGCTATCAAACTGGCTCGTGAAGGCTATATTCTCACCCGTGGCGATACCGATGTTCTGGACACCACCGTTAAGCGCTTCGCCCAAGATCCGGAAGCTGCCCGTATTTTCCTGCGCAAGGATGGTACGCCATTTGAACCCGGGGACAGACTCATCCAAACTGATTTGGCTAACACACTGGAAATGATTGCCAAACATGGGCCTGATGCATTTTACCACGGCAAAATTCCCCAATTAGTCGAAGAAGCGTCTAAAAAATCAGGGGGAATAATAAGCGCAGCAGATTTCGCCAATTACCACGTCACAGAAACACTCCCTGTCACCTGTCGTTACCGAGGCTACAAATTCATCTCTTCTCCGCCCCCCAGCTCTGGTGGTGTAACGTTATGCGAGATATTAAACATTGTTGAAGGCTACGATCTTAAACCCATGGGGTTCAACTCTGCCGCCTATATTCACACATTGACAGAAGCCATGCGCCACGCCTACATGGATAGAAATACCTCTCTGGGCGATCCCGCCTTTATCGACAACCCACTTGACCGACTGTTGAGTAAAAGCTACGCCGAATCGATCAGAAAAGAGATTCAGCCCAACAAAGCCACCCCATCAGTGAATATTCAGCCCGGCATTGGCCCTCATGAAAAACCTGAAACCACCCACTATTCCGTGGTCGATAAAGCAGGCAACGCAGTATCAACGACTTATACCATCAATGGCCGTTTTGGTGCTGTCGTGATTGCACCAGGAACAGGCTTTTTCCTTAACGATGAAATGGACGATTTCACCACTAAAATTGGTGAGAAAAATCTGTATGGGCTAGTCCAGGGTGCAACCAACTCCATTGCTCCTGGTAAGCGCCCGCTATCATCAATGAGCCCGACACTGGTGACCAAAGATAATAAGATCTTTCTGGTCTTAGGTTCTCCGGGAGGCTCGCGCATTATCTCCATCACACTACAAGCTGCCCTGAATATCATCGAATTCAACATGCCACCACAAGAAGCCGTCAATAGCCCACGGTTCCACCATCAATGGCTACCTGATGAGGTCTATTATGAGCAACGTGGCTTATCGAAAGATACGATTAATTTACTGGAGAAAATGGGCTATAAAATGGTGGAACAGACACCCTGGGGCGCAACCGAGTTAATTATGATTGGATTGCCGGGTGCTGCGGGTGTGAAACCCGTTTCATCAGGCAATGATTCCGCCGTATCAGGCATTGTCCGTGAAGGCTATATCTACGGCTCCAATGATGCACGGCGACCTGCCGGTGCCGCGATTGGTTATTAAATGGCTAACGGGCGGTTTGATGGATAAACCGCCCGTTTAACGTTATCAAATCAGCCCGTGGACCAAAATCACGCCAATACATAAAGGTCCGACATATCGCCAGATAAACAGTAAACACTGACGATTCCGCGATGACATATTATCCGGGATAAGCGCATTGACCTTACGTGACCAGCCAAATACGAGGCAAATGATAATCCCGAATAATGGCATCAGGACGTTGGAAGTAATAAAGTCCAGCATGTCGAAGATGGTTTTTCCACCTAATGTGACGTGACTCAGGGGACCAAAAGATAAGGAAACCGGGATACCCATTAACATGATCGATGCCGTGACGATTAAGCATGCTTTACGGCGCGACCATTGAAAACGTGTCTGAACATAAGCAACAATGTGCTCAAGTAATGAAATGGCTGAGGTCAGTGCGGCCATTAATAACAATAAAAAGAAAATGACGGCTAAAATTGAGCCACCAGGAAGCGTGGCAAAATAAATTGGCATCGTCATAAACGTTAATCCGGGTCCCGCATTGGGTTCTAAGCCAGCAGCGGCCAGAGCAGGGAAGATCATCAGGCCAGCCAATATACAGACCAAACTGGAGAGGATGACAACCCAGATACTCGATTTAGCAATCCCTTTGTTATTAGGCAAATAGGAACTGTACGTAATATGGATACCCAAGCCGATAGACAATGAAAAAAATGCCAACCCTAATGCATCTAAAACACCTTTCCCAGTCAAACTATTAAAGTCTGGATATAAGAATAATTTTAGCCCTTCTGATGAACCCGGCAAACGGATGCCAACAATAATTAACACTATCATGATCAAGAATAACAATGGCATCATGACCTTAACTGATTTTTCCAAACCTTTTTGCACACCCGATAAGACCACGAAACAGGTTAGCCCTGAAAATGCCAGATGTGCGATTATCGGCCACCATGGATTACTGATGAAATTGGTGAAAATAGATGTCAGTTGAGAAATGTCGGTGATATGCAACTTTCCTGTACCCGCCATCACCGTGTAACCAATAGTCCAGCCACCGACAACACTGTAGAAGCTATAAATACACCATGAACTGAATACACCGACAAAGCCAACCCATCCCCAGTGTTTACCCAGTAATTTTTTAAATGCATTAACGGCCACTTCACCCGTATAGCTTCCCAGCATGTTTTCGGCTAACAGAACCGCTAGTCCAATCACAAAGCTAAACAATAAAAAGACAATCAGAAATGCACCGCCACCATTTGTTGCTGAAACATATGAAAATTTCCAGATGGCACCAATACCAACGGCAGATCCGGTTGCTGCTAATACGTGCCCCAGACGGGATGTCCATTGTTGACTCATGCTAACCTCCGAACAGATACAGTGTCAGCACATGTAATATCTTTAGATGATAAACGGTATGTCATAATAATTATTAACTTATTGTTATAGATATAATTACACATCAACAGTAACCATTAAAACCACTTGAGTTTCCACGGGTAAAACTGGATTAAGGTTTAACAGTCAGCGATAAGCATCATATTCACTGATACTTGCAAGAGACAGAATGCTACTTTTCTTCATGCTGCATTTCATACTTTGGGAGCTTTACGCTTCCTGCGATGCGGTCATAAATGGCACAGACAACGATAATCAGCAAAGTAGGTAGTAACCAGGCCAGACCCTGATCTGCCAATGGCAAATGCTGCGCCCATTCAGGCAGCAAATGGGACAGATATTCAGACGCTTTTACTGCATCTAAAATCCCAAACAGCAGGCTGACAGACATGGCAGGAACCAGAATGCGTGTGAAGTTATGCCACCAGCGAATAGTAAAACTTAACAATATCAGTACGATACAAGGTGGGTAAATTGCCGTCAAGACTGGAATTGAAAACTTAATCAAGTGATTTAAGCCCACATTTGAAACCAGCATAGAGAATGTGCCTAACAGCAATACCAAGGTACGGTAGGACAACGGCAAATAACAACTGAAAAACTCAGAGCAAGCGCAAGTCAAACCGACAGCAGTGACCATACAAGCAACGAAAATCAGTACCGCGAGGAAGAAGCTACCATAGTTACCAAAAATATTTTGGACATAGGCATGCAAAATCACAGCACCATTTTCTGCGGTAGGCACTAACGTGCCGCTGCCTTCGCCTAGCTTGAACAAAGAGAGGTACACCAGCGTCAAGCCAAGACCAGCAATCAAGCCGGCCCACATCGCATAACGGGTCAACAGGGAAGAATCCTTAACCCCTCTGGAACGGGCAGCATTCACAATCACAATACCGAATACCATTGCGGCCAGGGTATCCATGGTCAAATAGCCATTGACAAAACCATTTGAGAATGGAATTTCCCGATAAGTCTCGATAGCAGAAATCGGATCACCAGCCGGCCACAGTACCGCCGCAATCCCCAAAATGGCCAACGCCAGAATTTTGATTGGTGCCAATATACGGCCGACGCTATCGAGCAGTTTGCCCGGATACAATGAAATTAGCATCACGAGTGCAAAATAGACCACACTATAGATGAATAGAGGAAACTTACCAGTGCCAACAAGGGGGGCAATACCCACTTCAAAAGAAACTGTTGCCGTTCTGGGCGTCGCAAACAATGGGCCGACCGCCAGATAGCAGACCGTTGCCAGAACCAAACCCGCCGCTTTGCCAATCGGTGCACTGAGAGCTTCAATCCCCCCACCCACTTTTGCCAACGCAGTGACGGTGATAACCGGCAAGCCAACCGCAGTTAGCAAAAAGCCGGCGGCTGAGATCCAAACATTCTCTCCAGCCTGTAAGCCAACTATAGGCGGAAAAATAATATTTCCCGCACCAACAAACAAGGCAAAGGTCATAAAGCCTAATGCCCAAATATCCTTAGATGATAAACGGTATGCCATAATAATTGTTAATGTGTTATTACCAAAAGAAATGCCTCTGCGACAGACAGTCACTATCGCAAACACTTGAATTTTCACTGGCGAGACTGGCTTCTGATTTCATAGTCAGTGAGCGACCTCATATTCACTGATAATCGTAAAATACAGAATGGTAGTGGTAATTACAGCTATAATCGCCAATAACTGCCCCCAAGTAAAACTTTTATAGTGTCAAAAGGCAAGCGACAAACCAAAAACCAGAACAATATTCCAAACTACTTTTTAAAATCAGTGATTATTGTTATCTATCATTGAATACACACTATATGATTTGTACATTTTTCGTTCTCACTGATTGATAAGCTATTTTTTGTCCATATTTTTTTATCCCTACTTTTTTATCCATATTGTTACTACTTAATTCCACTAATCTTATCATTTCTCTATAAAACTATTTTCAGCAGGAACAATAAGCTGAGATGCCAACAGAAAACTAAACACGGCTCCCTTGCCTAACGTGCTGGAAATATTGAGATGAGTATTGTAGTGATGCAATGCGTGTTTCACTATCGCCAACCCTAACCCATTGCCGCCAGTCTGGCGCGAACGGGCACGATCGACGCGATAAAAACGTTCTGTCAGGCGAGGTAAATGTTCCGCACTAATCCCACCACCATTGTCTTTCACTGTGAACCGCACCCCCTGAGAAACACTTTGCCAACTCACCTCAATCCGTGTTCCCGAAGGAGTATGCCTAATCGCGTTATAGACAAGGTTGGACATGGCACTGCGCAGTTGCTCTTCATTACCAAAAACTTTCAGCTTTTCATCAATATCAAACACAATATCATACTGTTCATTTCCCAAGGCCACCGCTTCCTGCTGCAATATTTTTAATAGGTTGGGAACATTCACAATTTCACTCATGTCCACTTGTGGTCCCCCTTCAATTTTGGAAAGATGCAGCAATTGCTGAACCAAACCATCCATTCTTTGTATTTGTTCCCGCATCGTGCCGATGACTTTCTGATGCACCTTATTACCAACCATCTGATCTTCCATCATTTCCAGATAACCTTGCAGTACAGTCAGGGGGGTTTTCAGTTCATGGCTCACATTGGCAAAAAAATCTCGCCGGGCATTTTCCAACTGTCGTTTTTGAGTCACATCGCGCACAACCATCAATAATTGTGTCTCAAAATAAGGCATAATGCGAAATTCCATCATATTGCCATTATTCAACTCGATGGACAGAGGGCGAGAAAAATCATTTGCGGTGATATAACGGCTAAAATCAGGATAGCGCAGCAGGTTGAAGATATGCTGGCCATTATCCTCAGGCCAGCGAAACCCAAGTAAATGTTGTGCCAGACGATTACACCAAAAAATATTGCCTTCCTGTGTCATCATCACAACGGCATCCGGCAGTGACTCAGCACCACTACGAAAACGCTTGATCAATAATGTGAGTTCACGACGCCGTTTGCGATTGCGTTGCTGCATCTGGTAAATGCCATAAAAGATAGGTTCCCAGCCGCCACGACTGGCTGGTGGTAGCATCCTGCGATCCAGCCACAACCAATCAGATAATTTCAGCAAATTGTAGCCATGCCATACCAATGCCAGAAATAACGCGATAACCAGCAGCCATGCCAAGTGACCAATAAAGAGAGACAAAAAGAGAGCGGGCAAGCAAAAAAGCACAATACCCCATGCCAACTTTTTCCAAGATAAACGCTCAAGCACGCGACTTTACTCCCATCAATACACAGTCAATAGCGGGTAGAAAAGCGATATCCTGTACCACGCACAGTCTGTACCATCTTATCGTGCTCCCCTGTCTCCAGCGCCTTGCGCAAGCGTCGAATATGGACATCAACCGTGCGATCTTCCACATAAACATTGGTTCCCCACACATAGTCAAGTAATTGCTCACGGCTATAAACCCGCTCAGGATGAGTCATAAAAAAGTGGAGAAGTTTGAATTCAGTTGGCCCCATTTCCAAATCCTGTCCATGACTGGAAACACGGTGGGAAGAAGGTTCCAGAATCAATCCATCCATATCAATAACGTCTTCCGCTTCCATCGGTGAAATGCGACGCAGAACCGCCTTGACACGGGCAATCAATTCCTTGGGCGAGAAAGGCTTCGTTATATAATCATCAGCACCGACATCTAAACCACGTACCCGATCTTCTTCTTCTGTCCGAGCCGTGACCATAATGACGGGGATCGCCTTGGTGTTATTATCCCGCTTCATTTGCCGGATAAGTTGTATCCCCGACCCCCCAGGAAGCATCCAATCCAACAAGACCAAATCAGGATAAGGTTCAGACAGACGCCTTATTGCCATATCGTAATCTTCGACTTCAATGGCCTGATAACCGTTTTGCTCCAGTGCAAAACAAACCATTTCACGAATCGGTACTTCATCTTCAACGACCAAAATACGTTTAACCATGGTTAATCCTGCTAATATCATTAAGGTCAGCGATTTTCACCGTAAAATATTATGAGTCAATTTTATGACACTTTTATGAACCCTTATATTTCTCAATCCGTAAAAGACAAACTGGCTCCCAGAGAAAATCTTGCACCGTTGTTATATTTCATTTTGGATGCGAAGCCGCTCGAAAATTCAGTAAAGAATGCCGAATTGCACAGGACATCCCTCTCTCTGCCATTATAATTAGCGCCTGTCACAACGGATAAGAAAAACACTCAGGCAACGGCGGGGAACTCATGCGAATCATTCACACATCTGACTGGCATCTTGGCCAATACTTCTTTACGAAAAGCCGCGCCGCGGAGCATAAGCACTTTTTGCAGTGGCTGATTGAAAAAATCGTTCAGCATCAAGTTGATGCCCTGATTATTGCCGGTGATATCTTTGATACCGGTTCCCCGCCCAGCTATGCGCGCGAGCTTTATAACAAATTCATTGTGGCGCTACAGCCCACAGGCTGCCAACTTGTCATTCTTGGGGGAAACCATGATTCCGTTGCCACACTCAACGAAGCAAAATCCCTCCTCTCTTACCTGAATACCACGGTAATTGCCAATGCTGAAACCGAAGATATCGCACAGCAGATAAAGATCCTGCATAACAAAGAAGGCAATGCCGGGGCGATCCTCTGCGCCATTCCCTATCTGCGCCCACGGGATATCTTAACCAGCCAGGCGGGGCAATCCGGCGTACAAAAACAGCAGGCATTACAGGATGCCATCAGCGAACACTATCACAGGCTCTACCAGCAAGCCTGTACATTACGAGAACAACTTGGTCAGCCATTACCGATTATTGCCACCGGTCACCTCACCACAGTAGGGGCTTCCACAACAGATTCCGTTCGCGATATTTACATCGGCACATTAGATGCCTTCCCTGCACAGGCATTTCCTCCCGCTGACTATATCGCACTGGGGCATATCCACCGCCCGCAAGTTATCGGTAAATCAGAGCATATCCGCTACAGCGGTTCCCCTATTCCACTCAGTTTTGATGAAGTGGAACAGGAGAAAAGTGTCTGCCTGGTGGATTTTAAATCAGGCAAACTCGATAGCATCACACTGTTAACAATCCCTCATTATCAGCCGATGCAGCTTATTCGTGGTAATTTGCAGCAAATCGAAGCGCAGTTACAAACATTTAAGGAATATCAGGGAGAACGCCCTGTTTGGCTGGACATTGAAGTCGCAACCCAAGATTATCTGCACGATATCCAGAAACGCATTCAGACCTTAAGTGAAGGGTTGCCCGTTGAGATCATCCTGTTACGCCGCAGTAAAAGCGCCCGCCAACTGTCACTGTCCGAACAGAATAAAGAAACCCTTAGCGAACTGAGTGTCCATGAAGTCTTCGAGCGTCGTTTGGCACTGGCAGAAATAGACGATCTTGCTCAGAAACAACGCCTGACCACCCTGTTTAAACAAACGCTGGACGATATTTCTCAGCAATAACCTAAAGAGAACGCACCATGAAAATTCTTAGCTTACGGCTGAAAAATATCAATTCCTTGCAAGGCGAATGGAAAATTGACTTTACGGCAGAACCTTTTGCCAGCAATGGATTATTTGCCATCACCGGCCCAACAGGGGCAGGAAAAACCTCCTTACTGGATGCCATTTGCCTCGCCCTTTATCATGAAACACCAAGGCTCAACACCATTTCTGCTTCTCAAAATGAATTAATGACCCGCCATACCGCCGAATGCCTTGCTGAAGTAGAATTTGAAGTCAAAGGCGTCGCTTATCGGGCATTTTGGAGCCAGCGCCGCGCCCGCAATCAGGCAAATGGCAAGCTCCAAGCACCAAAAGGAGAATTGGCTCTCAAAAAAGAGGGAAAAATCTTGGCGGATAAGATCCCTGAGAAAAAAGAAAAAATTTCCGAAATAACCGGGCTGGATTTTAGCCGTTTTACCAAATCCATGCTGTTGTCACAGGGGAATTTTGCTGCATTTTTAAATGCAAAGGATACCGATCGGGCAGATCTACTGGAAGAGCTAACCGGCACAGAAATTTACGGCATTCTGTCCCAGGAAATTTACCAACGCCATAAAGAGGCACACTCTGAACTGAATATCCATCAGGCCAAAGCCTCTTCCATTGAATTACTCACGCCAGAACAGCAACACGCATATCAAAACCAACAACAACAGCTTGTGGCTGAAGAAAACCAACTCAGCCAACAAATAAAGGCATTGCAAACGGCCGAACAGTGGCTGCTTCGGCAAGATGAACTCCAGCAATCACGGGCAAGCAATGCTTCACTTTTGCAACAGACTGAGCACGCCATTCAAGAAGCCCAACCTCAATTACAACAACTTGCCGCCAGCGAACCGGCAGAGAAAATCCGTCCATTATGGGATGCACAAAACCGGGCACACCATGAAAAACAGTGGCTCACGGAACAACGCACAAAAATAGAGCATGAACACCAACAACAACTGGCAATGCTGCAACCTGCCGAACAGCAATTGGCACAACAGGAAAAAATACGGAAAGAGCACCAACAGTATCAAGATCAGCAAGAAAAGCTCATCTCAGAGCAAATTATACCGCTCGATCATAAAATTGATGTTCAATCCAAAGAAATGATGAAACTCGAAAAAGAGATTGCCGAGCAAGACCGCGATCTCACAGAGATTTCATCCCAATACCAAGCCACACAGAATCAAATAACGGCTTTAAATAATGAACAAAAGGCGTTGGCATCTTACGATGAGCAGCATCCTTATTACCGCAATCTGGACAGCAAACTACCTGAATGGAAACAGCTATTCACTCGCCAGCAAGAGCGGCAAGAGAAAATAAACCAGCTTACCCAAAGTACCCAACAAATTACCTCGGAGCTGACCCGTACAACGGATTATCTACATACATTGCAGGCCGAATTGGCTAACCAACAAGCACAAAGCCAACTACTGGGCAATAACCTTGCCGCAGCGGAAAACCAACTCACAACATTGCAGCACAAACATCCGCCGGAACAGTTACAGAAATCTTTAGAAAACTACCAGAAACAACTGGCATCACAGAACCAACTGGCGATCTTACTTCCACAGATCCAGCAGTTACAGAGGACGATCTCGGCCGATCAAAGCCAATTGACACAATCCCAAGCATTGGTCAAAGCCTTGCCTGATCAGATCGCCATCCTCAATCAACAATGGGCAGACAAGCAACAACATTATGACGATCTCAGCCACCGAATTCGTCTGGAACAACGGATAGTCAGTCTGGAAAAAGAACGAGCACAATTAAAACAAGGTGAATCTTGCCCGCTTTGCGGTTCAACGCATCATCCTTTAATCAGCGAATACCGGAATATTGCCCTGCCGCATTCAGAAGAGCGCTTGAAAACCCTGCGCCAACAGCTCGATCAACTTCAAGAAAATCGCACAACCCTACAGCAAAAACAGCAACATCAACAGCAGCACGGCGAACAATTGCAGCAAAATATTGCCCAATGCAATGCTAAATTAACGGAATGGGTGAAACAGTGGCAACACCATTGTCAGCAGTTGCAGGTGACAGAATTACCCATAGATGCAGAGGCGGTTAATCATTTTATCAGCCAGCGACAATCGGCTTATCACCAACATCAAATGCAACAGGAAGCCCTGTTACAGGCAGAAAAAGACCATCAGGCAGCCGAAAAAGCATTGGCTGCCAACCGAGAGCAATATCAGGCATGTGAAAAGCGTATTGAACTGGAAACGTTCAAACAGGATTCAGCCGAAAAACAACGAACAGAAAAGACGGCAGAAGCTCAACAACTCGCAGCCGCTTACGCGGCGACAGCACAACAGTTAAACACGGAATTACAGCCAACACCTTTCACCCTTCCCGCCCATCAGGAAATAGAAAACTGGCTGCAACAACGTGAGCAAGAATTAAAAAACTACCATGATTCACGTGAAAAATGGCAGCAACTACTAACAGAACAAGCCGCCCTGCAAAGCAAACTGAGTGAGTTGGACAAGCAAAAAAATAAGCTCACCGCCCAACTTCATACTTTGCATGAACAACAGCAACAACAAAAACAGTTATTGGCACAAACACGCCAGGAGCGTCATCGTTTATTTGGCGAACAATCCATTGCTGCCGTCCGTCAGGCTTTGCAGCAAAAAACCCATGAACTGGAAGCTGCTTACAAACAGGCCGCTTTCCATCTGCAAAAAATGCAAAACCAATTGAGCCAATTAACCGGTGCTGCCAGTGAAATAGAAAAAAGCCATATCACAGCCGAAGCAAACTACAAACTTGCTGCCAGACACTTCCAAGCAGGCTTAGAACAGCAAGGCTTTCCTGATCAATTCTCTTTTGAACGCGCTTTGCTGGAACCGGAACAACGGGAAAAATTACAACAGTTACAAGAAAAACTTGAACAACAACAATGGCAAGCCCAAACACGGCACCATGAATCAGAAGTCGCCTTACAGCGACATACAGAAACACAGCCGCAGTTGCTTAATCAATATGAGCCTCAACAGTTATCCGCCCTATTAACTGACGTTACCACCAAGTTGAAACACAACAACCAGCAACAAGGTGAAGTCAGAACCCTGTTAAACAGCGATACCACTCGCCGTCAGCAACAACAAGGGTTATTGGCACAGATCGCACTGTTACAACAAAAATATGATGACTGGAGTTACCTCAACAATCTTATTGGCTCTGCCGATGGCGCTAAATTCCGCCGTTTTGCCCAAGGCCTGACCTTGGATCACCTCGTGCATCTGGCAAATATCCGATTGGAAAAATTACATGGGCGCTACCACTTGCAACGCAAAGATGACGGCGGGCTGGAATTACAAGTCGTTGATATCTGGCAAGCGGATGCAATTAGGGATACCAAAACCCTTTCCGGCGGAGAAAGTTTTCTGGTCAGCCTCGCTCTTGCGCTCGCCTTGTCTGACCTCGTGAGTAACAAGACACAAATAGAGTCCCTGTTCCTTGATGAAGGCTTTGGCACACTTGATGCCGAAACCCTTGATATCGCCTTGGATGCACTGGATCAGCTTAATGCATCAGGAAAAACCATTGGCGTTATCAGCCACGTAGACGCCTTGAAAGAACGCATCCCCGTGCAGATCAAAGTGGAAAAAAAGAATGGCTTGGGATGCAGTCAATTAGCACCAGAATTTCGAGGTTAATGAACCGTATTGATGCGAAAGTAACACAGCACCCCGAATATCGCAGCCGCAGTGGTTTTTTAGCCTTGGCTGCCAGTAAGGCACTGCAATAAATATGGAGAGCCCGCTAAAGCAGGCTCTTAATTCAAAATTCAATGCTTAATGACATAAAGATCTTTGGTAGATATCTGTCCCAGAAGATCAGCATAATAACCGCCAATATAAGGTTTAACCAATTGTGCAGTGACATAATAATAAACAGGAATGATAGGGGTATCTTTGGTGATAATATCAAGAGCCTTTTGAAAATCTTCTTGCTTATTCGTTTCTCCGGCTTTACGAGTCCAATTATCGAAATCCTTATTAGAGTAAAATGAACTATTATTTGTCTGATTTGTTGTAAATATATTAAAGAAAGAGACAGGACTATTATAATCACCAATCCATCCAGATCTAATGACATCATATTTCCCTTGATGCTCGCTTTCCAGCTTCACTTTCCACTCTTCAGCTTGTATATTTGCAATAGCACCAAGGTTCTTTTTCCACATAGAGGCTGCTGCAATCGCAACTTTCTTATGCAAGTCGTTTGAGTTATAAATCAAGCTGAATTTAAGAGGATGATTTTTATTAAAACCTGCTTCATTCAATAATTGTTTGGCTTTTTCGTCACATTGAGCCTGTGTCCATGATGCATAGTCAGGTTGTTTGAATTTAAAACCACCAATTCCGGGTGGTAAAATTGTATAAGCAGGTATTTGCCCTTGAGCTACGATCTTATTAGCAATAATATTTCTATCCAGGCTCAGATTTAACGCTTGTCTGACTCTAATATCATTAAACAGCGGATTTTTATTATTAAGTGAATAGTAATATGTACTCAGTATCGGTGAAATATGAATTTGTGAACTCATATTTTTCTTTAATGATGCAAAAGATTCCAATGGGATCGTAAATGTAATATCTATCTCCCCGGCCAGATAGCGGTTCAAATCTGAGGTCTCTGACGAAAGAGGAAGATAAGTCACTTTATTAATAACGGTATTTTTATTGTCCCAATAATAAGGATTTCTTACTCCAACAATTTTTTCATTCACTTTCCATTCAGCTAACTTAAATGCGCCACTAGAAACAAAAAATTCAGGTTGAGTCCATTTATCCCCATATTTTTTAACGACTTTTTCGCTAACCGGAGAAGAAATCGTGAACGCCAGCATCTGTAAAAAATATCCAACGGGTTTCTCTAGTCTTACCTCTAACGTTGAATCATCCAAGGCTTTAACACCAAGCTCCTCCACTTTTTTCTTGCCAGCTAAAATTTCTTTAGCATTCATCACAGAAGCATCAACAAAATAGCTACCATAAGGAGAAAGCGTTTTTGGATCTGTCAAACGCCGCCAGCTAAACACCACATCATGAGCGGTAATGGGAGTTCCATCAGACCATTTGATCCCTTTCCTTAAATGGAAAATCCACGTTTTATTGTCCTTCATTTCCCAGCTCGCAGCCAGTTTAGGTATAATCTGACCTTGTTTATTCGTGTCTACTAATGTATCAAAAAAATCATGGATAATATTTATTGCAATATTACCTTCAACTTTATCGACATCCAGTGAAGCAGGCTCTGCACCATTATTGCGGACAATTTCTTGTTTTTCCGCCAATTGTGTGCCAGGTGGAATAACGGCGGCATAAGACGGCGTGATGCTGCCTAATACCATACTTATAGAATAGATTAATATTCTCATTTCTTTATAGCTAATTTTATTTAACATAGTTATTTCCCTTTATTGCTGTGATGTGGTTTTATTATTGAGAAAATTCTTTGTATTCCTGATGGAAACAGATCCATTTTATTCTTTTAAAAATAATTTCGTAAGACATGAGTTACAAAAAATCAATTCATTTGAAATATACAGGCAAAAAACATATATTCTAATAAAATCAAAAAATTAAATTAAAAGTCAAAGAAAATTTTGCTTTCATGTTGAAAGCATCTTTATTTATACTATACTTTTAGTGCGAATAAAATTTAAACCATAAATTATAAATACTGATAATCAATAGATTTAAATCTATATTTTATAAACTTCAAGTTGCAGCTCACAAGAAAAAATCAGCTTATAATCTTCTCTTCCGGCGCCGCGGAAAGATAATAAATGCATCTTGAAGTATGAAGAGTAAAGAAATCATTATTCTTATCTCTATTCATTCCATTAGTGAGAAAACATACAGGATACATTTTATGAAAAATTTATTCTCTACAGAAAACAGGCTAAATGCCTTTTCATAATGCTGAGACTCTGATATTTCTGATTCCTTTCAACGTCTTT